>CANRIQ010000027.1 GCA_947630655.1 uncultured Clostridia bacterium
TTCGCGAGCAGGAAATAAACACGACAAGCAGCGCGAACAGCGTAAACACGCAGGACGACATTATAATATAGGTCATGCCGAGATAGCCGTACATGCTCCCTTTACCGAGAGTTACCGGCAAAATCCCCATAACGGGCATTGTAAAAGCCGACGGCTCGGCGTTTACCGAAGAATATCCCACCAGCGCGAAGCATAAGCAGGAATAAGCATAAATTGCCGCTCCGTAAATAATGTGTTTAAGCTCCGTCCCGTACAACAGCACAAACACCAGCATTAAAAACAGCGACAACGGTGCTAAATTATCGCTGAAGCGTCCGAAAACAACCTCTTTTGAAGCTCCGCCCGCCGCCAGAAGCGCGGAATACACCGCCGTGCAAAGCACCGCCACCAGCTGGAACAGCGAAAACATTGTAAGCCGCAGGCTGTACTTGTGCTTTATCGGCTCGTAGATTTTCGTGCCGTTTTCGGGAGTGTCGGCGCGCTTTCGTATGCCCTCGCGGATACAGGTGTATATCATAACAAAGGAAATTGCCGCCGCCAACGCCCCAAGTCCCAGAGACGAGGTGAAAAACACGTAGATCTGCGCGAAAAACACCTCGAAGAATTTTCCGCCCATGTCGGGCAAAAACGAAAACTCCGCTGAGGTTTTCCAAAGGCTTTTTTCAAGAGCCTCCCTTAAAAAATGCTCCGCCGTAAGCGACGCCGCGATCGATACTACAAAAACGGGGATATTTACTATCTTCTCCTTAAACACAAGCTGCGCCAAAATCACCGTGATAACAAGCGCGGCGGTAAGAGCCAGAAGCCTTGTGTTTGCGGCGTTTGCAAGCGCGCACAAAAATCCCAACAATACCGACATTGTAAACCGCGTGCTGCGGGTCTTTCTGTCCCAGGCTGTGAAAAAGCACAGAGCCATAACCCAGCACAAAAGGCTGGTTATCGTTTCGTTCCAGATAAGCTTTGAATCCGCGATATACGACACGTACATTCCGCAGCTTATCGCCACAAGAAGCTTGTGCCGCACCCTCTGCACGCCCAGCTTCGCGGCGAGATGATAGATTATAAGCGGCACAAAGCTTATCAGCATGGCGTTTATGATAAGCATTGACTTATACAGCGCGTACGGGTTTTTAAAAACGGTAAAAAGCGGCGCGTAAAAAAACGCCTGAACATACCCCGTACTTCCCGTCTGCGACAACAGCCCCGTCCAGTCGCGCCCCGAATAAAACGCCGCAATTCCCGCGGGCGAAAACTCGTCGGGATATATCCCGGGCAGCTTTATCGTCCACGTCAGCAGCGAATTTACCACCACGGAAAACGCATAGAGTATAAACATTATCCCGCGGTCGCCGAACGAAGCGTAAAATTGCTCCAACCTGCGTTTCATCAAATCTGTCCTTTCAGAAAACGGTACTGTGCGCGGCGGCGGCTATAACGCACGCCTCCACCAGCATCGACGCCAGAAATCCGAGCGCAGCCCGCCCGAACGACGGTCTTCCGTCCTCCGAAAGAGCCTCGTAATACTCGGGAGTTCCGACGTTTTCGCTGAAATACCCACGCATTTTGCGAATTCTGCGGACGGCGTGTTTGTAGAACAGATAATCTCCGAAAATGCACATAATTATCGTCTGCAAAAGGCTTAAAATATTCACCGCCATATAAATGCCGTTTGAGAGACCTTCTCCCGCCATAAGGAAAAATGCCGCGGGGACAAGCGTTATGATAAGCAGAATTATCCCGACAGCGTCCATTTTGCGGTAAAACTGAAAAATCGGCGCAAACAGACCGCTGCAAACGTTAAATCCCAGAACGCGCTTTTTCCCCTCCTGCCGAAACGCCTTAAACGCCGCGCTGTAATGCCAGACCGAGGTGTTTGTATACACCAGAAGCTCCTTCATGCTTACGCCGTCCTTGCCGGGGCGGTCGTCGTTCATCATTTTCACAATATCTGGGAGCATTTCGTAAACCTCGTCGGGAATTTGCCCCTGCGCGGAGTCTAAATTCTCCTCTGTCGGAGAAACCTCCTTCGTCACGGGAATTTCAACCGGCTCATCGGGCAGTCTTCCCTCCCAGACAAACCCCTGCGCGTGAAAATCATTCACTCCGCATTCGTTTTTTTCAAGATAGCAGCTTCTGTGGTGCGGAGTGCCGCAAACGGGGCAAACCGCGATATCGTCGCCCTCGTGAAGCTTTTTTCTGCACACGGGGCAGGTCTTATTTTCAAATCTGAACTCGTCCATAAATTTTCCTTTCCCAACGCCTTGAAGGGTAAATATAACTATACATCATAATTATAACACATTTCCCTCAATATTTCAACTATATCTTCCGTTTTTTGTATAAAAAACCCCTCCGAACGGAGGGGAAATTCCAAAAAAACTTACCCCCTGCGCCTGCAAGGGGTAAAATGTCTTTTAAATCAGCTCGATTATCGCCATTTCGGCAGCGTCGCCGCGGCGCGGACCCAGCTTGTAAATTCTTGTGTAACCGCCGTTTCTTTCAGCATACTTCGGAACAATCTCGTCAAAGAGCTTCTTTGCAACGGCTTCCTTTGTGATGTAAGAATAAACCTGACGCTTTGTGTGAAGAGTGTTCGCCTTGCCGAGAGTAATCATCTTCTCAGCCTCCGCGCGAACCTCCTTTGCGCGGGTAACGGTAGTTTCAATCTTCCCGTTTTCTAACAGGAAGGTAACCATGCCTCTAAGCATAGCCTTTCTGTGGTCGCTGGTTCTGCCCAGCTTTCTTGAACCTGGCATTGTATTTTCTCCTTTCGGTAGAATTCATTATACGGCGCACCATGCGCCCGCCTAAAAATCAGTTGTTTTCCTCCGAAGTCATAAGGTCGAAACCGAGCGAATTCAGCTTTGCCCTTACCTCGTCGTAGGACTTCTTTCCGAGGTTTCTCACCTTCATCATATCCTCGGGCGACTTGTTTACGAGATCCTCGACAGTGTTTATCCCCGCCCTCTTCAGGCAGTTGAAGGAACGCACCGAAAGCTCCAGCTCCTCGATAGTCATCTCGAGAACCTTGTCCTTGCGGCTTTCTTCCTTTGTCTCCAAAAGCTCCTGCGGGTTTGTATCGTCGGACAGCTCGGCAAACATCTGAAGCCTTTCAATAAGGATCTTCGCCGCGTAGGAAACAGCCTCCTTCGCGGAAATAGTGCCGTCCGTCCAGATTTCGATAATCAGCTTCTCATAGTCGGTTCTCTGCCCGACGCGGGTGTTCTCAACGGTGTAATTGCACTTGAGAACAGGCGTGTAGATGCTGTCAATCGGAATAACGCCGATAACGGGCTGAAGCTGAGCCTTGTTCTGCTCGGCGGAGACATAGCCTCTGCCTCTGTCAAGCGTGATGTCCATATACAGCTTTGCGTCCGCCGAAAGCGTCGCGATATGCATACCCGGATCGAGAATTTCGACCTCCGAATCGGTCTTTATATCGCCCGCGGTGACCTCGCACTCGCCCTCAGCCTTGATGTATATGGTTTTGGGAGCCTCGCCGTACATCTTCGCCCTGAGTCCCTTGATATTGAGAATTATTTCCGTAACGTCTTCCGTTACGCCGGGAATAGTGGAAAATTCGTGCTGAACGCCGTCGATTTTAACGGACGTTGCGGCAACTCCCGGCAATGAGGAGAGTAAAACCCTTCTTAGGCTGTTGCCCAAAGTGTTTCCATATCCGCTCTGGAGAGGCTCCAGGACGAACATTCCATAAGTTCCGTCAGACCTTAATTTAAAGGTCTCAATGTTGAGCTTTTCAATTTTTTCAAGCATTTGGTAACCCTCCCACCAGCTTATACTTCCGGTTAATTATCATGTGCGTAATGCCGTATTCGTTGTTAATTTTAAATCATACTATTCCGAGCCGTTCGCAAAATGAAATGCCCGCCCGTTTAATACAGTATTGACGGAAATAACGCGGCGCAAACACCGCGCCACAGTATGAATTAAAAATAACTGCACTAAATATCTGTATGCTGAAAAGCAATTATTTAGAATACAGCTCGATAATCAAATGCTCGGCGATCTCATAATCGAGATCCTCGCGCTGGAAGTGACGTGTAACCTTAGCGGTCTGCTTTTCCTTGTCAACGTCAAGCCACATGGGAGTGAGTCTTCCGCCCGCAACTTCCGCAATCTGCTCAAATTTCTTGCTCTTCTTGCTCTGCTCTCTGAGAGTGATAGTATCTCCCACCTTTACTCTGTAGGAGGGGATGTCGACTCTCTTGCCGTTCACACAGAAATGACCGTGAGTTACAAGCTGACGAGCCTCGCGGCGGGTCGTTGCCATACCCATTCTGAAAACGATATTATCAAGGCGCGATTCGAGAAGTCTCAGCAGGTTTTCACCCGCGATACCCTCTTCCTTGGTAGCAAGCTCGTAATAGTGATAGAACTGCTTTTCAAGAACGCCGTAGATAAACTTCAGCTTCTGCTTTTCCTTCAGCTGCTGACCGTATTCGGAAACCTTCTTGCGGCGTGCGCCGTCCTTCTGAAATCTCTTGGACTTCTTATTCTCGGAATAGCCGAGCACAGCAGGGCTGATATCCAGACTTCTGCATTTTTTCAAAATGGGGTCGCGATTTACTGCCATAGTATAAAATCCTCCGTTAATCAATTAAAAATATCGGTAACCACCGACGCCGAGCAAACGTGCGCTCGGTTGTAATCTTCCGTCAGACGCGTCTTCTCTTAGGGGGACGGCATCCGTTGTGCGGAATGGGCGTAACGTCCTTGATAAGCTTTACCTCAAGTCCCGCCGCCTGGAGCGCGCGGATAGCCGCCTCGCGTCCCTGACCCGGACCCTTAACGTAAACCTCAACAGTCTTCAGACCGTGTTCCATAGCCGCCTTTGCCGCAACATCAGCCGCGGTCTGCGCCGCAAACGGGGTGGACTTTCTCGAGCCTCTGAAGCCGAGTCCTCCCGCGGAAGCCCACGAAAGAGCATTTCCCTGAAGATCGGTAATGGTCACTATGGTATTGTTGAAGGTCGACTGGATATGTGCCGCGCCGTTTTCAACGTTTTTGCGCTCACGGCGTCTGCGAACGACTTGTTTTTTAGCTTGAGCCATTTTTAATTAAAACCGCCTTTCCTGTTACTTCTTCTTGTTAGCAATGGTCTTCTTCGGACCCTTGCGGGTTCTGGCGTTGGTCTTTGTGCGCTGACCGCGAACGGGCAGACCCTTGCGATGACGGGTGCCGCGATAGCAGTTTATCTCGACCAGACGCTTGATGTTCAAAGCGACCATTCTTCTCAGATCGCCCTCGACAACATAGCCTTCCTTGTCGATAACATCACGGATTTTTGCTTCCTCGTCGTCGGTAAGATCCTTAACGCGGGTGTCGGGATTTACTCCCGCCTTTGCCAGAATATCATTCGCGGACTTTCTGCCGATACCGTAAACGTAGGTAAGACCTATTTCTACGCGCTTTTCCTTGGGCAGGTCCACACCAGCAATTCTTGCCATTCTCTTTCCTCCTCTGTTCGGAATAGGGATTAACCCTGTCTTTGTTTGTGCTTGGGTTCAACACAAATAACCATAACTTTACCCTTGCGCTTGATGACCTTGCACTTATCGCACATGGGTTTTACCGAAGGTCTAACTTTCATCGTAATACCCTCCTTAAAGGTAAACTAAATTGCCGCAGTCACTTGGCGCGCCATGTGATTCTGCCTTTGGTAAGATCATAGGGAGACATCTCGACAGTGACCTTGTCGCCCGGCAGAATGCGAATGAAGTTCATGCGCAGCTTGCCGCTGATATGCGCTAAGATCTGATGACCGTTTGAAAGCTCCACCTTAAACTGAGCGTTAGGCAGTGCTTCGAGAATTGTTCCCTCTACTTCCAATACATCTTCTTTAGACAAGCGATTCACTCTCCTGTAACGTGCTCTTGCGCGAACGCCAAAAGCGTCTGCCGCAGCCTTTTGTCCGTAAGCCCCGAAGGCTCGATAAAGCCCCCTGTCGCCCGAACGTGCCTTAAGTTCTTTTTTTTCGGGGAAGAAAGCTTTCGCTCCTTCCCGTCGGCAACATAAACGAAGCCGTTTTCAGCCGCACACACCAGCATAAAACGCCCGCTGTCATGACCTGCGCGGCTTATAACCACACTTCCGACGCGAATATCCATCAGTGGCTCTCCAATGTAAGAATTATCGGTTCGCCCGCGGTAATGGCGATGGTATGCTCGAAATGGCAGGACAAGCTCCCGTCCGTCGTCACCACCGTCCACTTATCGCCGAGTATATTCACCCGCCGCGAGTGGGAATTCACCATGGGCTCAACAGCAATCGTCATACCCGCAAGCAGCCTCGGTCCGTGACCCGCGCGCCCCTCGTTCGGGACCTCGGGATCTTCGTGCATTTCGCGCCCTATTCCGTGACCGATAAACTTCTCCGCGCAGGCGTACCCGCCCTCTTCCACGTGAGACTGAATAGCGTGGGAAATATCGCCTATGCGGTTGCCCTCGACAGCCATTCCGATGCCCTTATAGAGTGCCTCTTCGGTGAATTTCATCAGCCGTTCTGCCTCCTCGGACACCTTCCCGACCTTGAAGGTCTTGGTATTATCGCCCATAAAACCGTTAAGCTCCGCCACAATGTCGCAGGAAATTATATCCCCCTCTTTAAGGATCTTAGTCTTTGACGGAATTCCGTGAATAAGCTCCTCGTTCACCGAAAAGCAATTATGCCCCGGAAACCCTCCGTAACCCTTGCAGGGGGAATGCCCGCCCTTGGACACCACGAAGTCGTTGACTATCTTGTCAAGCTCCCACGTCGAAATGCCCGCAACGGCGTTTTTTCCCGCGAGTGCCAAAGCCTGCGCCGCAAGCTCGCCCGCTTTCATCATGCCCTTAAGCTCTGTCGGATTTTTGATTTGGATCATTGGTAATTAACCCTTTATTGCCGCCAGAGTAAGCCGCGAGGTCTCTGCAATCTCGTTCTGACCCTGAACGGTCACCAGCTTTCCGCGGGACAGGTAGTAGTCCTTCAGCGGAGCTGTTTTCTCGTGATATGTTTTAAGTCTCGCCTGAACGGTCTCGGGCTTGTCGTCAATTCGTTGTACGACCTTCGCGCCGCACGCGTCGCAAATACCCTCAACCTTTGTCGGCTTAAACTTGATGTGATAGGAGTTTCCGCAGCCCTCGCAGACGCGTCTGCCCGACATTCTCGCTGTAATAGCGTCGTCGGGAACGTCAATCTCGATGACCTTGTCAATTCTCACTCCCATTTTTTCGAGAGCCTCCGCCTGAGCAACCGTTCTCGGGAAGCCGTCGAGAATAAAGCCGTTTTTCGCGTCGTCCCGGGCAATTCTGTCCTTGAGGATGCCTATTACAACCTCGTCGGGGACAAGCTCGCCCTTATCCATATAATCCTTAGCCGCAAGACCCGCCGCAGTGCCGTTTTTCACAGCCTCGCGAAGCATATTTCCCGTAGAAATCGCGGGAATATTCAGTTCCTTGCAGACAACCTCTGCCTGTGTGCCCTTGCCCGCGCCCGGTGCGCCCAAAAAAATCATATTCATAGTGTAACTCCTTAATCTTCAAAGGACCTCGTCAGTCGAGGAATCCCGGGTGATGACGCATCATTATCTGGCTTTCAAGCGAGCGTACCGTTTCGAGTGCAACGCCTACTACGATAAGCAGCGACGTACCGCCGAGCGATAGGCTCGAGAAGTTCGGATTTATCCACGAAAGAATTATAGGGAAGATCGCGATAACTCCGAGGAAAATCGCGCCGAAAAGCGTGATTTTGTTAAGCGAATTGTAAATGAAATCCGAAGTGGGCTTGCCGGGACGATAACCCGGTATCGCGCCGTTGTTTTTCTTCAGATTGTTTGCGATTTCCACAGGGTTGTAGGTTATCGCAACATAGAAATAGTTGAACGCGATAATAAGAACAAAGTAGATTATCGCATACGCGGGAGAAGTCGTTCTGAAAAATCTTGCAACGCCCTCCCAGAAGCTGTGACCGCTAGAGCCGTCTCCCGTGATGTGGAAGAAGAACAGAATGGTCTGCGGCAGGCTCATAAGCGACATTGCGAAGATTATCGGCATAACGCCCGACATTGCGACCTTAATCGGAATGTGAGTGGACTGTCCGCCGTACATTTTCCGCCCGACAACGCGTTTTGCGTACTGAACGGGAATTCTTCGCTCGGCGTTGGTCATAAAGATTACAAACCACACCATCGCCGCGAAAATAACAACCACCAGTGCCACAAAGATGATGTTCTTCATATCCGACTTGCAAAGCGCGATAAAGTCACCGATTGACTGCGGAAGTCTTGCGACGATACCCGCAAACAGTATCATTGAAATACCGTTTCCGATGCCCTTTTCGTTAATTCTGTCGCCAAGCCAGATAATTACCGACGCGCCCGCCACAAAGCAGGCGATTATCGTGATAGCCGACAGCACGATAGAAAACGTGTCGCTGTTGCTGTCGTACACATCGCCGTATCTCAAAATCGCGGTATGAATGCCGGTCTGCGAATCGTTAATGCCGTTTCTAAGCGTGAAGTAAAACGCTGTCGCCTGGAATATCGCTATGCCCAGCGACGTGAATTTTGTAATCACATTCAGCTTCTTCCTGCCCTCTTCGCCCTCTTTTGAGAGCCTTTCAAGCGGAGGTATCGCCACCGTCAGAAGCTGAATAATGATGGACGCGTTGATGTACGGGGTAATGGACATCGCAAGCAAAGTACCCTTTCCGAGCGCGCCGCCCGTCATAACATCAAGATAATTCAGCAGCGACGCCCCCGAAGTCATCTGGGCAATCGCGCTGTTGTCAAGAAACGGAACGAAAATGTTAGAGCCGACCCTGAACAGAACGAGGATAAACAGCGTGTACAGTATCTTTTTGCGCAGCTGCGTGTCTACCCACGCGTTGCGAAAGACCGTAAGCATACCGTTCATTAAACCACCTCTGCCTTTCCGCCCGCCTTTTCAATTTTTTCCTGAGCGGCAGCCGTAAACTTTACCGCCTTAACGGTAAGGCTTTTGGTAAGCTCGCCGTTGCCGAGAATTTTAACGCCGTCTTTAGCGTCCTTAATCGCGCCGCTTGCTATAAGAGCCTCGGCGTCAACCACCGCGCCGCTCTCAAATCTCTTTTCAAGCTCGCTTACGTTTACCGTCGCGAATTCCGAAGCGAAAATGTTGTTGAACCCTCTCTTCGGCATTCTTCTCTGAAGCGGCATCTGACCGCCCTCAAAGCCCGGTCTTATCGACCCGCCGGAACGTGCCTTCTGACCTTTATGACCCTTGCCCGCGGTCTTACCCTGACCGGAGCCGTGACCGCGTCCGATGCGCTTTACGTCCTTAACGGAACCCGCGGCGGGCTGTAATTCGTGCAGTTTCATTCCTTTGCACCCCCTGATTATTTGTTATACAAAATCTTCCGCGCCTTTGCGCGAAATTCGGTCGGACAGACCTTATACCTCTTCAACCTTTACAAGGTGAGCGATAACTCTGATCTTGCCCTTTGTAGCCTCGTTATCGGGCTGAACCGTCTCGGAATTCACCTTGCGCAGACCCAACGCGTGCGCGGTGGCGATCTGGTTCTTCTTGCAGCTGTTCAACGAACGCACAAGAGTAATTTTCAAAGCCATGATTATCTCCTCCTACGCCGTATTAAAGATCCTTAACGCTCTTGCCTCTGAGAGCCGCAACCTCTTCCGCCGTTCTCAGCGCGGTAAGACCCGCCATTGTCGCGCGGACAACGTTGCAGGGGTTGTTCGAGCGCAGCGACTTTGTACGGATATTCTTGATACCCGCCATTTCAATCACCGCACGCACGGGACCGCCCGCGATAACGCCCGTACCCTCGGGAGCCGGACGCATAAGCACTGCGCCTGCGCCAAACTTGCCCGTAATCTCGTGGGGAATGGTGCTTCCCTTAAGAGCTATCTTGTGAAGATTTTTCTTCGCGTCGTCAATTCCCTTGCGAATAGCGTCGGGAACTTCGTTGGATTTGCCCATACCGAAACCTACAGTGCCCTTTCCGTCGCCCACAACGACCAGCGCGGAGAATTTCATAATACGTCCGCCCTTTACGGTCTTTGAAACGCGGTTTATAGCAACAACCTTTTCGGAGAGCTCGTTTTCGTTATTTTCGTAATTAGCCAAGTCATTTCCCTCCTTATCAGAAATTAAGTCCGCCTTCGCGCGCACCCTCTGCAAGAGCCGCAACTCTGCCGTGGTACACATAGCCACCTCTGTCGAATACGACGTCGGTAATGCCCTTTGCCTTTGCCTTCTCGGCGATCATCTGACCGACCTTCTTTGCAGCCTCGACGTTTCCGCCGTACTGACCAAAGCCCTTTTCGGTAGAAGAAGCCGCAGCCAGAGTAACACCGTTTACGTCATCGATAATCTGAGCGTAAATGTGCATGGAAGAACGGAAAACATTAAGTCTCGGACATTCGGGAGTGCCGGTGATCTTAGAGCGGACGCGCTTATGACGGCGAAGTCTGCTCTTGTTCTTATCAATAGATTTAACCATTTTTCTTCAGTCCTTTCCTTACTTCTTACCCTTGCCGGCTTTACCTTCCTTGCGGCGGATAACCTCGTCGGCGTACTTAATGCCCTTGCCCTTGTAAGGCTCGGGGGGACGCTTTCCTCTGATTTCGGAAGCCATTTGTCCGACCTTCTGCTTGTCGATGCCGCAAACAACTATCTTGTTGGGAGACGGTACTTCAAGCTTGATGTCGTCGGTGTCTTCAACCTCAACCTTGTGAGAGAAGCCGAGGTTCATAACAACCTTCTTGCCCTGCTTCTCGCATCTGAAGCCGACGCCGTTTATCTCCAGCTCCTTCTTAAAGCCCTCTGTAACGCCCACAACCATGTTGTGAATAAGCGTTCTTGTAAGACCGTGAAGCGATTTGGAAAGGTTCTCGTCATCGGGGCGTTTTACGATTATTTCCGCGCCCTCCTGCGAGATATTCATAAGATGATTGAATTCCTTGGTGATTGTCCCTTTGGGACCCTTGACTGTTACAACCGGTCCGTCGATTTTTACATCAACGCCCGCAGGAATAGCAACAGGCATTCTTCCTATTCTTGACATATTACCATTCCTCCTATTACCATACGAATGCAAGGACTTCGCCGCCGACATTCAGCTCTCTTGCCTTCTTGTCGGTCATAATGCCCTTGGAAGTGGAAACGATAGCGATACCGAGACCCTTCATTACCTTAGGCATATCCTTGCAGTTCGAGTAAATTCTAAGACCGGGTTTTGACACGCGGCGAAGACCGGTGATAACCTGTGCCTTGCTGTCGGTGTATTTAAGAGTAATTCTTATAACTCCCTGCTTTCCGTCATCAATGACCTTAAAGGACTTGATGTAGCCCTCGTCAAGCAAGATCTGTGCGATCTGCTTTTTGAGGTTGGATGCGGGAACATCAACAATCGGATGTTTCTGAGAACTTGCATTGCGAATTCTTGTAAGCATATCCGCAATAGTATCTGTGATCTGCATTCATTTACCTCCTATAGATTAGCCGTTACGAACGCGACTTCGTCCGTCGTACTAATTATTTATCCTGAAATTCGAGCTATTGTCCTTACCCGCTCGACGAGGTAAAGCGTTCGGCAAATATTACCAGCTTGCTTTTTTCACTCCGGGGATCTGACCCTTGTAAGCAAGCTCGCGGAAACAAATTCTGCAAATGCCGAACTTACGCAGATAAGCGTGAGGTCTGCCACAAATCTTGCATCTGTTGTAAGCGCGAGTGGAGAACTTCGGAGCTCTCTGCTGCTTAACCTTCAATGACGTTTTTGCCATATTATCCTCCGTTCCTGTTACTGCTTCTCGAAGGGCGCGCCCATCATAGTAAGCAGCTCTCTTGCCTCTTCATCGGTTTTCGCGGTGGTGATGAAGTTTATATCCATACCGCGGACGGCGTCAATCTTGTCATACTCGATCTCGGGGAAAATAAGCTGTTCCTTAAGACCGAAGGAGTAGTTTCCTCTTCCGTCAAAGGAGTTGGGGTTAATGCCTCTGAAGTCGCGCACGCGCGGCAAAGCGACATTAAACAGCCTATCGAGAAACTCGTACATAATATCCCCGCGGAGAGTAACCTTAACGCCTATTACCTGTCCCTCTCTGAGCTTGAAATTCGCAACCGACTTCTTTGAACGGCACGCAACGGGCTTCTGACCGGTAATAGCGGCAAGCTCCGCCATTACGTTGTCAATGATTTTCGCATTTTCCTTAGCCTCGCCGCAGCCTACGTTCACAACGATCTTGTCGATCTTCGGGGTCTGCATAACAGACTTGTAGCCGAACTTCTTAAACAGAGCAGGAGCCACAGTCTCTTTGTAGAAATCTTTCATTCTTGCCATTGTAAAATCTCCTTATAAAGCCGGATTTTAGGCGCAGTCCTGCGCGCTGCTTATATCCGACCAAAATTCGGCGAATATCAGTATTTAAGCTCTGCACCGCAGTGCTTGCACACTCTGATCTTCTTGCCGTCCTCTATCTTGTGACCAACCCTCGTGGGCTTGTCGCACTTCGGGCAAACGGGCATTACCTTGCACGCGTAAATGGGGCTCTCCGCCGGAACGCGTCCGCCAAGCTGTCCCTGCTGACGGGGTTTAACGTGCTTTGTAACCATGTTGATACCCTCAACAATGACCTTTCCCTCTTTCGGGGACACGGAAAGCACCTTTCCCGTCTTGCGTTTGCCGTTCTTGCCGTTTTCGTACTTGTCCTTGCTGTCACCTGTCATAAGAGCTACGGTGTCGCCGACTTTAACATGAAGCTTATTCATTGCACAGCACCTCCTATTACAGAACCTCGGGAGCAAGCGACAGGATCTTCATAAAGTCCTTGTCTCTGAGCTCTCTCGCAACCGGTCCAAAAATACGGGTTCCCCTCGGATTTTTGTCCTCCTTGATAATAACAGCCGCATTTTCGTCGAAGCGGATATATGTTCCGTCGTCGCGTCTGAGTCCCTTGGAAGAGCGTACAACAACGCACTTTACCACATCGCCCTTTTTAACAACGCCGCCGGGTGTAGCTTTTTTAACGGAAGCTACTATAACATCGCCGATATTCGCATATCTTCTGCGAGTACCGCCGAGTACTCTGATACACATAAGCTCTTTCGCGCCGGTATTGTCGGCGACCTTAAGCAATGTCTGCATCTGGATCATGGCATTACTTCTCCTTTCGTAGAATTAAAATAAACGCTTACTTCGCGCGCTCGATAACGTTGACCAGACGCCATCTCTTATCCTTGGAAAGCGGACGCGTCTCCATGATTTCAACTCTGTCGCCGATGTTGCAGGTGTTCTGCTCGTCGTGAGCCTTCAGTTTAATGGTACGCTTTACGATCTTCTTGTAAAGAGGATGACGAACATTGTCCTCGATAGCAACAACAATCGTCTTGTCCATCTTGTTGCTGACCACTCTGCCAACTCTGGTTTTTCTCAAAGCTCTTTCCATTGTCTGTTCTTATCCTCCTTCCTCAGTTCTGTGCGGTAAGCTCGCGCTCGCGCTGAATGGTCTTGATGCGCGCGATGTCCTTCTTTACAGCCTTAATCCTCGTGGGATTGTCAAGCTGATTTACCGCAAGCTGGAAGCGAAGATTGAAAAGCTCAGCTTTAAGTTCGGCGAGCTTGGTTTCAAGCTCGGTCTCCGAGAGATATTTAATTTCCGACGCCTTCATTAAAGCTCACCTCCGTCTTCCTTTTTAACAAATTTGCACTTGATCGGCAGCTTGTGCATCGCAAGACGCATTGCCTCTCTCGCAGCGTCCTCGGGAACGCCCGCGATTTCGAACATAACGCGTCCGGGCTTTACAACAGCTACCCAATATTCGGGAGAACCTTTTCCCGAACCCATACGAGTGCCAAGCGGCTTTGTCGTAACGGGCTTATCCGGGAAAATCTTGATCCAAACCTGTCCGCCACGCTTGATGTAACGCGTCATTGCGCGACGCGCAGCCTCGATCTGGTTGGACTTTATCCAGGCGGCCTCAAGAGCCTGCAATCCGTACTCGCCGTTGGAAACGGTGTTACCTCTTGTAGCAACGCCCTTGCGGCGACCTCTCTGCACTCTTCTGTATTTTACTCTCTTAGGAAGCAGCATCAGTCGTTACCTCCTTCTTTTTTAACCTCTGCTCTGGGCTTGCGGGGACGGCGATCGCCGTTATTTCTGCCCGCGCCTGCTCTGTCGTTTCTGCGGCGGTCCGAACGCTCTGTGCGCTCTGTTTTCTTTGCAGGGATTTCGCCCTTAAGAACTTCGCCGTTGTAAATCCAGACCTTAACGCCTATAACTCCGTAAGTTGTGTTTGCTCTTGCAACGCCGTAGTCAATGTCCGCGCGCAGTGTCTGAAGCGGAATAGTGCCCTCTTTGTACATCTCCGAACGCGCGATTTCAGCACCGCCGAGACGTCCGCTTACCATTGTCTTAATTCCCTTTGCGCCGCTCTTCATTGTTCTGCCGATTGCCTGCTTCATAGCTCTGCGGAACGAAACGCGTCCCTCAAGCTGCTGTGCAATGCTCTCAGCAACGAGCTGTGCATTAGTGTCGGGCGACTTAATCTCAACAACGTCAATATCAACCGCCTTACCGCTGAGGAGTTTTGAAATCTCAGCACGAAGCTTCTCGATTTCTGCGCCCTTCGGTCCTATAAGCATACCAACCTTGTCGGTGTTGATATAAATTTTGATTTTGTCAGCGCTCTTGCGCTCAATCTCAATGTTGGAAATTCCCACCGCTCTTGAAAGCAGCTGTGTGGTTTTTTCTCCTGTTGCCTTATTGAACATTCTCTTGTTCATAAGGTAATCGCGGATTTTGTAGTCCTCAACAAGCGTGTCGCCGAATGAGGACTTTCCTGCGAACCAGCGAGAATCCCAATCCTTGATTACTCCCACGCGAAGTCCGTGGGGATTAACCTTTTGTCCCATTGTAATTCTCCTCCTTATTCAGCTTCCGTAACAACAAGCGTTATGTTGGACGTTCTCTTTAAAATTCTGTGCGCTCTGCCGTGATCCTTAGGTCTGATACGCTTGAGCGTAACGCCCGGACCTACATACGCCTTGGATACAACAAGTCTTGAGGTATCCATATTGTGATTGTTCTCCGCGTTTGCAACAGCGCTCTTTAAAAGCTTTGCGAGAGGCTCGCAGGCGGACTTGGGCGTGTTGTTGAGTATAGCCATAGCCGTTTCAACAGGCTTATTGCGTATAAGGTCGAGGACAATTCCGACTTTTCTCGGGGAAATGCGTACTTGTCTGAGTTCTGCTTTAGCTTCCATACTTCCCCTCCTCACTTCTTGGCAGTCGTCTTGCTGCCCGAATGACCTTTAAAGGTTCTTGTCGGTGCAAACTCGCCGAGCTTGTGTCCTACCATGTCCTCGGTAACATATACCGGAACGTGCTTTCTGCCGTCATGAACGGCAAACGTATGCCCTACAAAATCGGGGAAAATTGTAGAAGAACGGCTCCATGTCTTTAAAACCTTCTTCTCTCCCTTTTCGTTCATCGCAAGAACTCTCTTCATAAGAGCTTCCTGCACATAAGGGCCTTTTTTAATGCTTCTTCCCATTGTGTAATATTTCCTTTCAAGTTAAGCTGCAAGTTAATGAACGGCGAAACAGCTTTTACAGGGTACTAGCCCAAACGACGTTCTTATTAACAGCAACTTTCGGGTTAATGTTATTTTATTTGCCGTTTCTTCTGCGAACGATAAACTTATCGGAAGCCTTTTTCGTGCTTCTGGTCTTATAACCAAGCGCAGGCTTGCCCCACGGGGTAACAGGTCCGGGACGTCCGACAGGGGATTTGCCCTCGCCGCCGCCGTGCGGGTGGTCGTTCGGGTTCATAACGGAACCGCGGACTGTAGGTCTGATACCAAGGTGGCGGGTTTTACCTGCCTTG
>CANRIQ010000028.1 GCA_947630655.1 uncultured Clostridia bacterium
AAGCTGTAGATAAAGCCCCATCTGCTGCGTCAGCGGCACTGCGGCAGGCACAAAGCCTAGCCGCAGCACCGCTTTCTTGCATCTGGGACTTTCTCTACAGTCTGAGTTTTGACTTTTTATACAGCCGCAAGGGGGGGTTAAATGCTCCCCTTTATTGTTGCTTTTTTCTTTCGGAAGGTCGTTATAATCAACCACAACAAGCTTGCAGTAAATACAAGTATGCTTACAAACTGCGAGGTTGACAGCCCGAAAATAAACCCGCGGTATTCGTCGCCGCGCCAGAATTCCAGAATAAACCGCCCGACGGGGTACGCCAGCAGATACACGCACAGAAGCTTCCCTCGGAGGGCGTTTTTCGTGTACAAAAGGAAAATCAGCCCGAACAGCAAAAACTCAAATCCCGCCTCGAAAAGCTGTATCGGCACGCGCGGCACGCCGTTCGCGCTCTCAACCAGCGATTTTGTAAACGTCACGCCGTGTTCCCACTCGACCCCGTAGCAGCAGCCGCCCATAAAACAGCCTATCCTCGCGAACCCGTGAAACATCGGGATAGCCACCGCCGCGCAGTCCGTCGCGAGGGCTGCGGGCAGCTTCAGCTTCCAAATCGCGATACCGCCCGCCGCAAGTCCGCCAATCAGCCCGCCGTAGAACACCGAACCGCCGAAAATCGCCGCAAAACGCTCTATCCACTGCTTGAAGCTTTCGGCATTGAACAGGAATTTCCAGTAACCTACATTCGTCAGCCCGTAAAGCAGGTGCATTCCGACAAACAGCCCCGCCGCGCCGATAAGAAACACCGTCAGCAGCGCGAGCCAGTCGCCCATTTTCTTTTTATACAGGTGCAACGCCAGCGGAAAAGCAGTGAAAATCCCCACCAGCGTGCAAATTCCGTACATTCCGAGGAAAAATTTCCCAATCTGAAATCCGGGAAACATAAATTCACCCTTTCATACAGAAAAACCCCGCTGTTATGCGGGGTTTCGCAGTGCCATGTGTTAAACTGTCAGAATTTGCCAAAAATGCCCAATCAGATGAGGAACATTGCGCTGCCGAGAGCCGCAAGACCGCCAAGAGCGCAAACGCAGATCGTGCTGATAAGGCTCAACGCCATCAAAACGATACCAACGATAAGACCCGCCATAGCGATGCCCTTGCCGTCGGTTTCGCCGGACTCTTTAAACTTGTTGAGAGCGACAATGCTTATGATAAGACCCGCAAGTGTTACGAAAAAGTCAAGCACAAGACCCAGAATAGCCAAACCCTTATTAGTCATAGTATGTATACCTCCATAAAAAACCGTTTATCCGCGTTATCCACGCAATATAAATTATAACACACAAAAGGCGTACTTGTCAATAACGAACGGTACAAATCTGTATGAACACTTTCAGCATTTTTTGTGAACTTTCAACAAAAAGTGTTTCAAACCGTATAGCACAACATTGTCAGATTGTAAGTACAGGCACGTTGAAAACCGCCGCGCAAATCCCGTAAACAAGCCCTCTGACAGCCAAACCCTTAGACGCCCCCGCGCCCTTTGAAATAGCCTTCAGCGAAACCGCCGCGAGAACGATCGCCGCAACCGACAGCGGAATACCGACATTGAACCTGAACGGGGTTAAAGTGAGAATTATTCCGACACCTGCCGCGATAATTGAGAGTATTGATAAAACCTTTGTTGATTTGGAATTCATAAATACTCACCCTTGTTAAATTTGTGAAAATCAATACAAATCGGGATTTGTAAGTGCAGACTGACAAACCGCGGAGCACAGGCACATCGGCACGCCGAAAACCACCCCGCAAATCCCGCAGACCAGCCCTCCAACAGCCAACCCCTTAGACGCCTCCGCGCCCTTTGCAATCGCGTTCAGCGATAGTGCCGAAAGGACGATCGCCGCAGTCGAAACCGGAATTCCCACATACACCGCAAACGGGATAAATGAAAGAATTACACCGACAATTCCCGCGATAAGCGAGAAAATGGACAAAATTTTTGCCGTATCCGAGCTCATAAATTACCTGCCTTTCTAAAACCAATTGCAAGATACTACTCTAATTTTAACATATTTGTGCAAAATTTACAACGGCATATAGTACAAAATTTGCCCTAAATATTCGTGCAATTTGGACAAACCGCAAGTTGCACACAAACCGGGGAAAATATGTTATACTAAATGTATGACTTTAACGGAGGAAACTATGAAAATTATCAATTCCACGCCGCGCGCGGACGGCTTTTACATGCCCGCGGAATTCGCGCCGCACTACGGCTGCATCATGATTTTCCCCGAGCGCGCCGACAGTTGGCAATACGGCGGTTATGCGGCGCGGCGGGCGTTTGTGGAGGTCGCGGCGGCGATTTCCGAGAGCGAAAAAGTGACGGTCTGCGCCTCCGAAAAGCAGTACGAAAACGCCCGCAGACTGCTCCCCGAGCGCGTCCGCGTGGTGGAAATGTCTTCCAACGACGCGTGGGCAAGGGACTACGCGCCGACATTCGTCACCGACGGAAGGACGCTGCGCGGCATAAACTGGGGCTTTAACGCGTGGGGCGGGCTGGTTGACGGGCTGTATTTTCCGTGGGATCTTGACAATAAAATGGCTAGAAAATTGTGCGATTTGTACGAAATTGATATGTACGATTTGTGCAATTTTATCCTTGAAGGCGGTTCAATTCACGTTGACGGCGAGGGAACCTGCCTAACGACTGAGGCTTGTTTGCTCAGCAAGGGCAGAAATCCCAACCTCACAAAAGAGGAAATTGAGAATTATCTTCGGGAATTTCTCAACGTTAAGAAGATAATCTGGCTTAAAAACGGAATTTTCGGCGATGAAACCAACGAACACGTGGACAATATATGCGCATTCGTGAAACCCGCCGAGGTTGTCCTCGCGTGGACGGAGGACCGCGCCGATCCGCAGTACGAGCTGTCTCACGCGTGTTTAGAGACGCTCGAAAACGCGACGGACGCGCGGGGCAGGCGCATTACGGTACACAAGATGTTGTGTCCGCAGCCTGTCACAATCACCGCGGAGGAGTGCGCGGGGCTTGACACGATGAATTTTACTCCGACGCGCGCTCCGGGCGAGCGTCTTGCCGCAAGCTACGTCAACTTCTACATTGCGAATAATGCGGTGGTTATGCCGATTTTTAACGATCCGAACGACAAAAATGCGGTCGAATTACTCACAAAGCTCTTTCCTACGCGGAAAATCGTTTCCGTTTACGCGCGGGACATTCTGATCGGAGGCGGAAATATTCACTGTATTACGCAGCAAATTCCGCTGGCGAAAATCGAGTGATTTTGAGAAATTTTCAAATTGTCTGCAAACGGCGTTATTAAGCCAAAATTGTAAGATAATAATGCAATTTTAGTTATCGATAAACGATAACAAATTTGATTGACAAAACGGCGATTTTTGAGCCTGAAAATGAGGTGATTTTTTGAGAAAAATTTGCATAGCGGCAGTTCAGATGTCCGTACCCGAAACGCGCGAAAAATCAATCGAAAAAGCGGAAGCTCTGACCCGAAAAGCGGCTTCGGACGGCGCAAATCTCGTGCTGCTGCCGGAGCTTTTCGAGACAAAATATTTCTGTCAGGAGCGCAGGTACGAGTATTTTGAGCTTGCAAGCGAAGTGGCTGAAAACCGCGCTGTTATGCGGTTTTTGGAGGTTACGAGGGAGCTTTCGATCGCCATGCCGATAAGCTTTTTCGAGCGCGACGGGAACGAGTTTTACAACAGCGTCGCAATGCTCGACTGCGGCGAGATGCTGGGCGTGTACCGAAAAACGCACATCCCCGACGACCATTTTTACCAGGAAAAATTTTACTTTTCGCCCGGAAACACGGGTTTTAAGGTCTGGAACACGCATTTTGGGCGCGTCGGAGTTGGAATTTGCTGGGATCAGTGGTTTCCCGAGGCGGCAAGGTGCATGGTACTTCAAGGTGCTGAAGTGCTGCTTTACCCGACCGCGATCGGCAGCGAGCCGATAATCGAGTGCGACAGCATGCCGCATTGGCGCAGGTGCATGCAGGGTCACGCCGCCGCGAACGTCGTTCCGGTTGTTGCCGCCAACCGCGTCGGAACCGAGAAAGTCCTTCCCTGCGCGGAAAATGCACACCAGTCAAGCGAACTTACATTTTATGGAAGCAGCTTCATAACCGACGAGACCGGCGAGCTCGTTCAGGCTGCTGACCGCGTGTCAGACTGCATTATAATGCACACTTTTGACTTATCTGCGATTGATGAGGCGCGCTATTCGTGGGGAATTTTCCGCGACAGACGACCCGAGATGTATGGACGAATATGCGGTGAATAATATTCATTTTCGTTGTTGATTTGCCTATGAATTTGGCTTAAATACGTTAAAATGAGCGGAAGCAAATTTGCGATTTAGCGCATTTTATTCATAAAAGTGTGTATTTATTCATTATTTTATCCTAAAATATTCATTGAAATTATTATCAAAAAACACACAAATCTCCCCGTATTTTCACACGGGGAGTTGTTACTCATAAACCGCATTATATAGCCAAAAATGCCTTATCAAGTGCAGCTATCAGATCGTCAATATTTTCAATGCCGATAGACAGTCTTACAGTGTTCTTTTTAATTCCCTGCTCGAGCAATTCGTCGTCATTCAACTGCGAATGTGTAGTTGAAGCGGGGTGAATAACCAGCGATTTTACGTCCGCAACGTTCGCAAGCAGCGAGAAAATTTCAAGATTATCAATAAATTTGCGCGCTTCCTGCTCGCCGCCCTTGACCTCGAACGTGAAAATCGAGCCACCACCGTTCGGGAAGTACTTTTTATAAAGCTCATGGGTCGGTTCGGACGAAATTGACGGGTGATGAACCGCTTCAACTTTGGGATTATTCACAAGATAGTCAACAATTTTTAGTGCATTTTGCACATGTCTTTCCACCCTCAGCGACAAGGTTTCCAGCCCCTGGAGGAACAGGAACGCGTGGAACGGGCTGAGCGTCGCGCCGGTGTCGCGCAGCAAAATCGCGCGTATGTAGGTGACGAACGCCGCCGCTCCGACCGCATCACTAAAGGAAATTCCGTGGTACTAGGGGTTCGGCGCGGCGATTTGCGGGTACTTCCCGCCCGCCTTCCAGTCGAATTTTCCGCCGTCAACAATCACGCCACCGATCGCCGTACCGTGTCCGCCGATGAATTTCGTCGCGGAGTGAACCACAATATCTGCCCCGTACTCGATGGGTCTGACAAGGAACGGAGTGGCAAAGGTGTTGTCCACAACCAGCGGAATTCCGTGTCGGTGAGCCACTTTAGCGATCTCTTCGATGTCCGCAACGTTAGAATTCGGGTTCCCAAGGGTCTCTATATATAGTGCCTTGGTCTTGTCGTCAATCTGAGCTTCAAGCTTCTTGGGGTCAGGTTCAGAAAACTTGGTGTTTATGCCGAACCTCGTCAGAGTATGTGCAAACAAGTTGTACGAACCACCATATATTGTGTTCGATGACACAATATTGTCCCCCGAACTCGCAAGTGCCTCGATAACGTAGGTTATCGCCGCCGCGCCCGAAGCCGTCGCAAGAGCCGCGACGCCGCCCTCCAGAGCCGCAATTCGCTCCTCAAAAACGCTCTGGGTGGGGTTGGTCAGCCTGCCGTAGATATTCCCTGCATCCCGCAGTCCAAAGCGATCCGCGGCGTGCTGGGAGTCGTGAAAAACGAAGCTCGTACTCGCGTAAATCGGCACCGCGCGCGCGTCCGTCGCGGGGTCGGGCTTCTCCTGCCCGGCGTGAACCTGAAGGGTCTCGAATTTGTATTTGTTTGCCATTGAAAATCATCCTTTCAAATTTTGTTTCTATAGTAAGTATATCATATTACTAGGCTATTGTCAAGTTCTTTATTTCTATAACTTTATATAGGTAAAATCTATAGCTAATTCCAAAAGTTCATTCTCACATCACACATTTTCTGTATATTTTCCTATTTATATAGTCACCAAACTGCTTTACAATCTCTATTTGCTCATCATCTGCAAGAAACTTGTAGCCGTTTCTGCGTTTTTCTGCAAGTTCCCTGAACACAATCTCCGCTGCCGTTTTCGACAACCCACAGCAAACCGCAATTTCATCGGCAGATGAAACCCAGCAAAAATGCAGCACGACCTGCGGCGCGAGAAAATCCGCGGCAAAACGATCGGCTTCACGCTCGCATTTTCCGTCAATTTTCGGCAGCTCCAGATGCCCGAGAACGCAGTGCCCGAGCTCATGCGCAAGCGTAAACCGCCTCCGCCTTTCGCCGCATGAATTCTCGTTTATCGCGATTACAAGTCCCTTCTTTTCCTTGAAGCTGAACCCAAATCGGCTGTATCTGTACAAGTTTCTTGTAGTTTCCTCGTAGACCTCCGCGATTGTCGCATAGCTCACCACCTTTATCCCGAGTGCCTCCGCGGCTTTGAGCGGATCAAGCGGCAAATCGCATATTCCTGCGGTTTTATACAGTTTTGCCATGGAGAAATTTTCCATTATCTTCCTCCTTTATACCCCGGAGCGTCCCAGATACCGCGCTTGCCTTTGCGCCTTACAAGGCGCACTTTGCTCTTAACAGAGCCCTTTCGTGCGGCAACCGCCGTGACTGCCGAGCTTCTTCGCAAAAGCTCCTGCTCGGTGAACAAATCCACAAGTTGCCTGCCGTATTCATCAAGTTTCTTGTAGTTCTCCAGATGCTTTTTTTCATCCTCCGAAAGCGGCTCTTCAACGCCGAAAAGCTCGTTCGGAGTGCATTGTAAAGCCAAAAACAGCTTGTTCAGCACCTCGTTTTTCGGAAAGCTGTAATCTCGCTCATAATTCCCGACCGCGGATGCCGTAACGCCGATTTTCTCCGCGAGTTGGCTCTGCGTAAGCCCCGAGCGTTCCCTGAACGTCCTGATTTGTTCGCCGATTTTCCTTGTGTTCATAATGCCTCCCGTCTGCAAGTTTCTTGTTGTTCAAGCCTTGCATAAAAATCCTCCAGCTTGTCCATAGCCCTTTTCCGTAGCTTGTACACCTGCCGTTCGCTCATAAAAAGCTCCTTCGCAATTTTTTGCCAATCCTTTCCAAGTATGTAATACTGGTACATCACCGCCCGCTCGTAGCCCGAAAGCAGCGTAAGCAGCGACAACGCCTCGCGCTTGCGGTCATACGCCTCGTCAATCAGCGCGTTCACCTGCTCCTCGAGTGCGTTCAGTTTCGCGGTCATTTCCGCAAGATATTGTTCAGACCTGTTTGGTAACCCCATTATCCTGTGTAATCGCTCAATTTGCTCCACACCGCACCCGATCTCAAGCTCGCACTCTCTTGCAAGCTTCAGCGACAGCCGAAAATCACTCATTTTGTTCACCCTCCGTTCAATCATTTATCTTATGTGAACATTATACCACAAGAAACCTGTACTTGTCAAGGGCTTTTTTCATATTTTATTTTTTTGTGAATTTTAACAAAAATCTTGATTTTTTTCATGAAATATAATATAATTAAATTGTGAAATTAAACCATTAAGGAGGTTCTTATGAAGGTTTTGCTTTTGAACGGGTCGCCGCGCGAGAAGGGCTGCACCTACACGGCTCTGACCGAGGTCGGGAAAGCTCTTTCGGAGTGCGGCGTGGAGTCCGAGGTCGTGTGGATCGGGAACGACGCCGTCGCGGGGTGCATCGCGTGCGGGGCATGCGCGTCGCTCGGGCACTGTTTTATGGAGGACAGGGTGTGCGATTTTGTGGAAAAGGCGCGCTCGGCGGACGGATTTATTTTCGGGTCGCCCGTGTACTATTCCGCGCCGAACGGCTCGGTTATCGCGTTTCTTGACCGCGCTTTTTATTCGGGGAAATCGGCTTTTGAGGGCAAGCCTGCCGCCTGCGTTACAAGCTGCCGCCGCGGCGGTGCGTCGTCAACCTTCGATTTTATGAACAAGTTTTTTGGGATCAACTCCATGCCCGTTGTATCTTCAACCTATTGGAACCAGGTTCACGGGAACACACCTGCTGAGGTTTTGCAGGATACCGAGGGGCTTCAGACTATGCGAAATCTCGGGCGGAATATGGCGTGGCTGCTGAAATGCATTGAGGCAGGCAGAGCCGTCGGGGTGAAGCTCCCCGAAAAGGAGTGCGATTTCCGCACGAATTTTATACGCTGACGAATAAATCGACTTTCTGCGCGAAAAATATCCCCAAAGGAGGGATTTTATGAAAGCAGAAGTTGACCGTGACGGCTGTATCGGCTGCGGAGTTTGCGCGGACATCTGCCCCGACGTGTTCAAAATCGCGGAGGACGGGTTGTCGGAGGTTATCGCGCCCGCAGACGGTCACGAGGACGGCGTAAAGGAAGCGGCTGAGTCGTGTCCCGTGGAAGTTATTCACATACAATAAAAGCAAAAACAGGCTCTTCACAAAAAAGAGCCTGTTTTTCTTTTAACACATATTCTATTCAGGCTGTCGAGAAAGCTCCGGATACAAAGAAGTGACGAAGTAGATGGGGCTTTATCGGCAGCCTGCTAGAAAATGAAGTTTACGAGCAGCATATACACCGCCGTTCCTGCGGCTATTGACAACAGCATATTTTTCTTCCACAAATGCAGGGCAATTATCGCGGCAAGGGCAATCAGCTCGGGCAAGCCGTGACTTCCCGCCAGAACATTTACGTCCTTAAAGCTGTAAATCACCAGCAGCCCCAACGCCGCCCCCGGAAGAGCTTTTCCGAGGTATTCCACATACTTTGGCACCCGTTTTTCCCCGCCGAACACCAAAAACGGAGTAAACCTTGTCAGCATCGTCCCGAGCGTCACCGCGCCTATCATAACAGCTATCTGCCAGAATGTCAAAGAGGTCATAATCTCACCTCAATCCTTTTTCTGAACAGGGTGAGAATAAGTATTATCACCGCCATGGACGGGATTATAAAGCTTTCGCTGCCGAAAAACAACAGACAACAAAACGCCGCCGCAAGACCTATTAAAGACGAGCTGTGCGATTTTTCCTTAAGCCAGTTGTCAAGGAAAATCACCACCAGCAATGCCGTCATAACGAATTCCAGCCCCGGAAGCTCGATTTTGATAAACGAGCCCGCAAGCGCGCCTACGCTCGCTCCCGTCACCCAGTAGCACTGGTTTAAGATTGTCACCCAGAAGTAAAACCAGCCCTTGTCAACGCCCTCGGGAACGTCCGCGGTGCAGTTTATTGAGAAGCTTTCATCGCACAGCCCGAAAATCAGATACCATTTTTTCGCTCCGACGCCTTTATATTTCGTAAGCATTGACAACCCGTAAAACAAATGCCGCGCGTTGACCATAAGAGCCATAACCAGTGCGCCGACGGGGTCGAACCCGCCGCACAGCATATCCACCGCCACAAATTCCATTGACCCCGCAAACACCACCGCCGCCATTATTATCGGAACAGCCGCGGGAAGCCCCGAGGTTCGCGCATAAATACCGTATGCCGCGCCGAGAAACAAAAATCCCGTCATAATCGGGATTGTTTTCGGGAACGCGGCTTTAAATGCCTTAAGCTTCAATTTTGTCCTCCGAATTTCTGATGTCCTCCGCCATTTTCGCAAGCTTTTTCAATCGGTGATTTAGACCGCTGCGGGAAATCGGTTTTTCATGCAGCGCGCAAAGCTCCGACAGCGAGCTTTCGGGATTTTGCAGCCGCAGCGTCGCCGTCTCGCGAAGCTCCGGAGAGAGCTTGTCCGAACCGAGCGCAGCTAAAACAAGCTCGATATCGCGGCGGCTTTTTTCGCTTGCCGCGACGGTTTTGTCAAGGTTTGCATTATCGCAGTTTACAACCCGGTTTGCGCGGTTGCGGATATCCTTTTCGATTTTCACCTGCATTATTTCCAGTGCGCGAAGCCCCGCGCCGATATACGTCAAAAAGTCCTCGATAGCCTCGCTTGTCTTGAAATACAAAATCTCGCTTTTGGAGCGGATAGTCTGTTTTATCGGGAAGCCGTGTTCCCTTATAAACTCGCAAAGGGGTTCTGTGCGGTCGTTTTCGGGGAGCCTTATCTCTAAATGATATTCCTTTTCGGGGTCGGTAACGCTGCCGCAGGACACGAAAATTCCCCGCAAAAACGCGCCCGCAATTTCGTCGTTCCCCGAAACAATCTCGGGCGCGACGTGCGAAAAGTCCCCGAACCGCGCGACCACTCCCCGCGAGTGAAGCCCCACGGTATACTGCGCGCCGCCGCTGTTCACGAGCTTTGTAAGCTTGATTTTCTCGTTCGGGAAAACCCTCCCGCAAAGCGTTTTCGCCAGCGTAAAAACCTCGAAAAGCTCCGTTCGTATAACGGGCTTTTTTTCAAGAGTTTTCCCCGCGTAAAACATTCCGTAAAGCAAGGCGGAAAGCTGTTTTTCCGAAAGCTCGCGCACCGAGCAAAGCTCTCGTTTTATATCCGATGAAAACGACATTTTTATCCCTTTTTCCTGTTAATATCCCTGTGAACAACGCTTACCCGAAGCCCCCGCGAAAGACCCGCCGCACAAGCTTCCCAAACGCAGAACCGCCGTCACCTCGCCGCACAAGCTTCCCAAACGCAGATCCGCCGTCACCCCGCCGTGCAGGCTGCCAGAACGCAGAACCGCCGTCACCTCGCCGCACAAGCTGCCAGAACGCAGAACCGCCGTTGCCCCGCCGTGCAGGCTGCCCGAACGCAGAACCGCTGTCGCCCCGCCGCACAAGCTGCCAGAACGCAGAACCGCCGTCACCTCGCCGTGCAGGCTTCCCGAACGCAGAACCGCCGTCACCTCGCCGCACAAGCTGCCCGAACGCAGAACCGTTATCCCTTTTTCCTGTTAATATCCCTGTGAACAACGCTTACCCGAAGCCCCTTTTCGCGGAAATAATCCGCCGTCCGAAGCGCGAAGGTCGCACTTCTGTGCTTGCCGCCCGTACAGCCGAACGCGATAACCAGCCTGCTTCTGCCCTCGCTTACAAGCAGCGGCAGCAAAAAATCCGCCATTTCGCGGATTTTCCGCTCGTATTCCACCGACTGCGGAAAGCTCATCACATAATCGCGCACCTCGCGGTCCTCGCCCGTTTTCGTCTTAAGCTCGGGCACATAAAACGGATTTGGCAGACATCTCACGTCAAACACCATATCCGCCTCCTTAGGCACGCCGAATTTGTACCCGAAGCTCATACAGCTTATCAGCATGCGGTCGGTGGGCTTGTCCAGAAACAGCCCCGCAATTTGCTCCTTAAGCTGTGCAACCGAAAGCAGAGAGCTGTCTATAATATAATCCGCGCTTGCGCGAACATCCCGCAAAAGCTCCGCTTCCGCCGCGATAGCCTTTGAAATATCCCCGCCCGAAGCCTCGAAAAGGGGGTGCTTGCGGCGGGTTTCGCTGTAGCGGTTTACGAGAATCTCCTCCGACGCCTCCAGAAACAGCACGCGCACCTCAATGCCGTCGGTGTTCTTCAAATTCTCAACAATCTCCGACAGCTCGAAAAACATAACTCCCCCGCGGATATCGGTGACTATCGCCACCCGCGCGATTTCGCCGTTTTCGCGTCGGGAAATGTCCTTTGCAACGCACATTTCCGCAAAATTCGGTATCAGTGCGGGCGGCATATTGTCAATGCAAAAATAGCCTATATCCTCCAGCACCTGTATGCAGGAGGATTTCCCCGAACCCGACATTCCCGTTACAATAACAAATTCCATACTATACACCTTCTAGAAGTTAGAGGTTAGAGGTAAGAGCATAATGCTTGTAAGAATGTTTCATATAACTTCTTATTTTCAAAAGGATTTCGGCGTTTGATAATAAGCTGCTTTCTTACCTCTTACATCTATAACAAGCATCTCACACTCAAGCTCCACGCCCTTTTGCTCGAAAACCGTCCGCTTGATATGCTCCACCAAAGCCAGAACGTCCGCCGCCGTCGCGCCGCCGCGGTTGATCACAAAACCGCTGTGCTTTTCGCTTACCTCCGCGCCGCCTATCCTGTACCCCTTAAGCCCGCATTCCTCAATAAACGCCGCCGCAAAGCCCTCCTTCGGGCGTTTGAACGTGCTTCCGCAGGACGGAAACTCCAGCGGCTGTTTATCGCGCCGTTTTTTCGCAACCTCGTCCATTTTCGCCTTTATCGCGTCAAAATCCGACTTTACAAGCTCCATTGTCACCGAAAGTATACAGCATTTCCGCTCGGCAAAAACGCTGTGCCGATAGCTTAAATCCATCTCCCTTGCAGACATTTCCCGAATTTCGCCGTTCTCGTCAATATATCTGCACGACCTTACTATGTCCTTCATCTCGCCGCCGTAAGCCCCCGCGTTCATAAACAGCGCGCCGCCCACCGTTCCGGGAATACCGTAAAGGCACTCCATTCCCGAAAGCGAGTTTTCGAGAGCGGTTTTGCACACCGAAAAAAGCCCCGCGCCCGCGCCTGCGGTAATTGTGTTCCCCGAAACGGAAATTTCCGACAGCTCACCCAAAAAAATTATCACCCCGTGAAAGCCGTTGTCGGAAAAAAGCACATTACTCCCCCGCCCGAGGATAAAATACGGAATTTTACCGCTGCGGCAGACGGCAAGCAGCTCCAAAACCGCGCTCTCGGTCGCGGGCTTTACGAGAATATCGCACTCCCCGCCGATTTTCATTGTGCAATACTGCGAAAGCCTTGCATTCCACACAAACTCCGTCTTGCTCTCTTCGCACAGCTTTTCTATCGCAGAATAATCCATACACCCTCCGTGTATAACATTGAATAGGGGCAGACATTGCCCGCCCCTTTGTTATCTTAAACAAACAAAAATTTACTCCGCTATAGTATATAGGAAAGCCGCGCCGATTATTCCCGCGTCGTTGCCCAGCTTGCAGATGTCAAGCTTAGTGGACTTTTCGGGGTCAATGCAATAGCTCTCGCGGCGGATAATCTCCTCCAAAGGCTTCGTAAGATTTTCGCCCTCCTTGCAAATTCCGCCGCCAATAAGCAGCAGCTCGGGCTGGAACGTGTTTATAATATTCGTAAGCCCGCAGCCCAGATATTCGATATACATATCAACGACAGCCTTTGCCGCCGCGTCGTCAGCCCTCATTCCGTCAAAAGCAGTTTTTCCGTCGACATTCGCAATATCGCCGCCGCACAAGCCCCACATCGCGGAGTCCTTATGCTCCTCCATTGCCTCTTTTGTCATATTTATAAGAGCCGTTGCCGAGGAATACGCCTCAAAGCAGCCCTTTCTTCCGCAGGAGCACTGTCTCCCGCCGAACTCGATTACCGTGTGACCGAGCTCCGCTCCGCAGAAGTTAAAGCCCGTGTAAATCTTGCCGTCGATGATTATACCGCCGCCCACGCCCGTTCCGAGCGTTACGACAACAACGTCCTTATAGCCCTTTCCCGCCCCCGCGAGAACCTCTCCGAACGCCGCCGCGTTCGCGTCGTTTTCAACGTAAGTCGGCAGATCAAGCCTTGCTTTCAAAAGCTTTCTGAGGTCGGTGTTGTTGAACCCCAGATTGCAGGAATAAAGCACCACTCCGCTGTTTCTGTTGGCAACTCCGGGCGTCCCGATGCCGATAGACTTAACCTCCCCGATAGTGACCTTCGCCTCTCCCAGAACCTTCCAGATAAGCTCCACAATCGACGCGCAGATGTCCTCCGCGGGACGCGGCAAATTCGTCTTTGCAGTAGCCTTTGACACGATGTTGTATTTGTCGTCAACCAAACCTACCTTGATATTCGTACCGCCCAAATCAATTCCTATATTATACATTCTGTAATCTCCCTCACAAATATTACAAATTCAAATCCGACATAATATCCTCGCTGTCGGAGTCCATACCAAGCTGCCGCAGCAGATCCTTTGCGGCGTTGTAGCCCATCTTCTTCTGGCGGTTGTTCATCGCCGCAACCTCCAGAATAACCGCGAGATTGCGCCCGGGCTTTACGGGAATATTAAGCAGCGGCACTTTAACGCCCAAAATCGTCATATAATGCGTATCCACGCCCATTCTGTCATAGGTCTTTTCGGGGTTCCAGAGCTCCATTTCCACGACCATATCTATCTTCTCGGACATCTTAACCGAGCCGATACCGAAAAGCTGTCTTGCATTCACGATACCTATGCCGCGAAGCTCCAGAAAATGGCGGATATTATCGGGCGACGACCCTACAAGCGTGATATTTGACGCTTTTCTAATCTCCACCGCGTCGTCGGCAATAAGCCTGTGACCGCGCTTTACAAGCTCCACGGCGGTTTCGGACTTACCAACGCCGCTTTCGCCCATAATCATAACGCCCTCGCCGTAAATCTCGATAAGAACGCCGTGGCGGGTAATTCTCGGGGCAAGCTCCAGCTGCAAAAACGCCATAAGCTTTGCGATAAAAACGGAAGTGCTTTCATCGGTGCGGAAAATAGGCACCTCGTAATTCGGAGCCAGCTCCAGCATCTCGGGAAAGACCTCCTGGCTGCGCGTGATTATCAGCGCGGGAAATCTGTACGACAAAAAATCCTCAATCCGCTTTCTGCGAACCTCGGGCTCAAGCCCCGTGAGGTAAGAGGTCTCCATTTTTCCCATGACCTGCACGCGCTTGTTGTCAAAATACTCGTAAAAGCCCGCAAACTGAAGTCCCGGGCGGTTGGTATCATTGCTTGATATAAGGGAGTTTTCTCCGTTTTCGGGCAGATAAATAACCTCGAGCTTAAGCTCGTCGATCATTTTCTTAACAGTTGTCGAAAATTCCCGTGTTATTTCTTCAAGGGGCATACAACATCCTCCATTTACACTTATTACATTTATTATACAGCATTTTTATAAATTTTGCAAGTATTTTTTGAGTTTTGGGCGTTATTTTTGTATATTTTTTTGCCCATAGTCAATAATTACACCGACAACACTAGTTTATGACGAAAAGGAGTACTTATGAAAAACAAACTGACGGTAATTCTGCTGACTCTGGGGATAATCGCAACACTTTTGCTCGGAAGCTTTTCGGTATTCGCAGAACGCTGCGAGCGGGTGCAAAGCGAGGTTTTGCGGCTGCATATTCCCGCAAATTCCGACTCGGACGAGGATCAGGAAATAAAGCTGCGTTTGCGGGATTTTGTGCTTGAAAGCTTTTCGGACGAGCTGTCCGCGTGCGAAAGCCTCTCCGAAGCCGAAGCCCGCGCCGAAACGCTCCTGCCCGAAATCGAGCGCGAATGCACCGAATTTCTCCGCGCGAACGGCTTTTCCTACTCCGCGCGCGCGGAAATCTGCGAGATGTACTTCCCGACGCGCGAATACGACCGCCTGATACTCCCCGCGGGGCGTTACACCGCGCTTCGGATAACCCTCGGCGAGGGCGCGGGTCACAACTGGTGGTGCGTTATTTTCCCGCAGCTGTGCCTGCCCGCGGTCTCGGAAAAAAACGACGCCTCCGCCGAGGAAATTCTCTCCTCTTTCGGCAAGCCCCAGCCGATAAAGGTGAAATTCGCCCTGTACGAGTGGATAACGCGTATCCTGCAAAAATAACACAAAAAAGCCTTCCGATTGCCCGGAAGGCTTTTCTTGTTATGCAGATTTGTGCAAATTAAGCGTTGATCTTAGTAACAACGCCCGAGCCTACGGTCTTGCCGCCCTCGCGGATTGCGAAACGGAGACCCTCCTCGATTGCAATAGGAGTGATAAGCTCAACATCCATTACAACGTTGTCGCCGGGCATGCACATTTCCTTATCAGCAGGAAGAGTGATAACGCCGGTAACGTCGGTGGTTCTGAAGAAGAACTGCGGACGATAGTTGGAAACGAACGGAGTGTGACGGCCGCCCTCTTCCTTCTTAAGAACGTAAACCTGACCACTGAACTTAGTGTGCGGGTGAATAGAACCGGGCTTGCAGAGAACCTGTCCGCGCTCGATATC
>CANRIQ010000029.1 GCA_947630655.1 uncultured Clostridia bacterium
GTCAATGTGAGCGAGCCTGCCCCCAGCAGATAGATGTTATAACAAGGCTTAAAGACTGTGCGGCACAGTTTGACTGCGTATAAAACTTTAATTGATAGTTGCCGATTTGAGGGGCTGATTTTTCGGAAAAATTAAACATGTAAAACAACGGCGTATGAGCTCGGCAATAAATTGTAAAACAAGGAGGTTTGAAGCATGAGAAAACGGGTTTTGCCTTTTTTCGCATTGCTGTTGACAATGATATTCACAGGCTGCACACAGAATACAGGGGGTTCTAATTCCAACATCTCATTTAATTTTACCTCGTCAGAAAATAGTGTTAATTCAACCGATAGGTTGAACAGCAGTACCCCGTCGGACGTTCCTACAAATTCCGACGTTCCGAACGTTTATATGACCCCGGACATTTCCCCCGAGGGGCTTACGGCGGTGTATAATGCGCTCGGCTGGACTCCCACGGGGAAAGTTGCCGTAAAATTAAGCACGGGTGAACCACCTGCAAGCAACTATCTTCGACCGGAACTGATAAAAGACCTTGTGCAGTCGGTTGATGGCACTATCGTTGAGTGCAACACCGCTTACGGCGGCTCTCGCAGCGAAACCGCAATGCACTATCAAGTAGCTAAAGACCACGGGTTCACGGATATTGCCAACTTTCAAATTCTCGATGAAAACGGCTCTATGACGCTGCCCGTAAACGGCGGCTCTGTTCTCAAAGAAAACTATGTCGGTGCGGCGTTCGGCGATTACAATTCGTACCTTGTGCTGTCGCATTTCAAGGGTCACGCTATGGCAGGCTACGGCGGTGCAATCAAGAATATTTCTATCGGACTTGGTTCGTCAATGGGAAAATGTTGGATTCACAGCGGCGGCACGAGCAAAACCAACGCTTGGGGCGGTAAGCAGGACGCTTTTCTGGAGGCAATGGCGGAGGCGGGAAAATCCGTGTCCGATTATCTCGGCAGCGGCGACCGTATCGTCTATGTCAACGTGATGAACCGCCTGTCGGTGGACTGCGACTGTGACGGAAATCCTGCCGAACCCGATATTCACGACATCGGGATTTTAGCGTCCACCGACCCCGTGGCACTTGATCAGGCGTGCATTGACCTTATCTACGAGCAAAAAGACGGCGACGGGAAATCGCTGGTTCAGCGAATAGAATCCCGCAATGGTCTGCACACGCTTGAACACGCCGAGGAAATCGGTTTAGGCAGCCGTCATTACAGTCTGGTGAGGATTGATGATTGAAATCCTGCAGCGCGAATTTGTCTATGTGTGGTACTACTTTCTGCTCCAACTTCGGCAAATCGTCGTTTACTGGGTTCTCGGAATGGTCGTCGGGTCGCTCGTGTCGGTGTTCGCAAAGGACGCTATTCACAACGCATTTGACCGTATTCGGGACAAAAAATGGGGTTTGTGGGGAGTTGTTCCCGCAAGTCTGCTCGGCATTGCTTCCCCGCTTTGTATGTACGGCACGATACCGATTGCCGCGTCATTTTCAAAGCACGGAATGCGCCACGACTGGCTTGCGGCGTTTATGATGTCGAGCGTTCTGCTCAACCCTCAACTTATCATGTATTCCACCGCTCTGGGTGCGACGGCACTCGTTATCCGCATTGTTTCCTGTACGTTGTGCGGGATTGTCGCGGGGATTGTGGTTCATCTTGTTTATAAAGATAAGCCGTTTTTCAACTTCAAGGGCTTTGAGCCGAGGGCAAGCCACGACACCCACCCGAACCCGTTTCTGCGCTTCCTTTTCAACCTCGGACGAAACATCAAAGCAACGGGATTATGGTTTCTGCTTGGTGTTCTGCTTTCCGCGCTGTTTCAAAGATACGTTCCTGCGGACAAATTCGCCGCTTTATTTGGCGAAAATAACGAGGGTTTCGGCGTGCTTATGGCGGCGACAATAGGCGTTCCCCTTTACGCCTGCGGCGGTGGGACGATACCGCTAATTCGGGAATGGCTGTCAATGGGCATGAGCATGGGCAGTGCCTCGGCGTTTATGATAACAGGACCTGCCACGAAGATCACCAACCTAGGCGCGCTGAAAATCGTCCTCGGCGTGAAACGGTTTCTGCTGTATCTCGCCTTTGTAATGGCGTTTTCGCTGGTGACGGGATTGCTAGTCAATCTAATCATATAAAATTAAGAAAAAAGGAGATTTTATTATGTCAACAATGGTTAAAACTTTAGAAAAACCGCGCCTGTCGGTGAAAGCACAGGCAATTGCAACGCTCGCGGCGATTGTCGGGGCGGTTGCCGTTCCGCAGATTTTCCACGTTTTAGGCGCAGCGTCGGGACTTGGAACATCACTCGGCGAGGCGTTTTTGCCGATGCACCTGCCGATAATTCTCGTCGGACTGCTTGCAGGACCGTATGCGGGAGCGATCGCTTCGGCGAACGTTTTTTTGATTGTATTGAAGATTATCGGCAACTACCACTCTTTATGACAATCTAAAAAATCCGCGAAGCGGATTCCTACTACTATTCACTGTTCCTTGTAAACTGTAAATTGCCGACAGGCAGTAAGCTTACCTACAAGATTGCGGATAAATAAATTCCAAACGAAAAAAGCGAATATCCCGAAAAGTGTCTTGACTTTCAGGACATAAAGCGGTATAATATATTCAGATACTTTGAGGAAAACAGTACTCTGTACGCCTAAACGGACGCGCCCGGGACTTGCTGCGTGCCGGATATGGAAGTCCCGATAGCGCGGACTAAAAACTAATTTTATTTTGATGTTAGCAACCATATCTTATGGATATTTTGGACACAGAGCGATAGGAGAAAATATAACTTTGCATATACGTAAGCTTTTGAAATTGATTTGCCCGATTTTGGCGTTATTGCTTCTGACGGGTGCATCATGCGTTTCAAACTGATTTGTTGCAGGTTAATTCTATATATTGCAGCTCAATGTCAGCAAAACCGGGCTTGCACATCTTAAGCATTTATGTTATGAAGGAGTGTATATGAAAAAAACATTTTTTGGCGTGCAAATTTTCACTTTGGTTTTTATAGCCGTTAATACTATATACATAACTCCTATGTTTATTTTATTAGCACTTTCCTACAACTATAATCCGTTAGAATTGGAATTGGCAAGAAATTATTTTATTTCATTCATCTTATATATCGGATTAAGACTGATGTGGTTATTCATCGCTTTTGACATTGTTTTTATCATATTATACATTAGCCAATTTATAAAAACAAGAAGACGCGGTATGTTCATTTTTTCTTTGGTAATAGCTATTAGCAACATTTTAATAAATTCCATTTGTTTTTTTCTGACTCCGATGACAATATAACTGCAATCATCAAATCAGCAGGCAGACCGTTATTGTTGTATGGATGCATTACCTATGTCACCGGGTTTGTACAATAAAGATAGCCATGGTGACCATACCGGCGAGAGGAGGAAATATAACTTTGCATTTACGTAAGCTTTTGAAATTGATTTGCCCGATTTTGGCGTTATTGCTTCTGACGGGCTGCAGCGGCATTAAGGATTTAGCTTCAAACGTCATCGAAAGGTTCAAGGAAGCGGCTTCCGAGACTGCTTCGGCAAATTACGAGGCTAATCCTTACAAATATCCGCATGAATATGCTGTTAATACGTTCAACGAGGTTCTGGAGCTTGTTGAAGCAAAGGACAGCAGGGCGATTTTTGATAAGTTCAGCGAGTATGACAAAGCCAAATTTGATATGATGCCCGATATTGAAATACTTGTAAATTTCCTTGACGGCAAGGTCGTTGAAATGCGGCATGTCGGCGCGTCAGGCGATTACAGCTCCGTCAGGGACGGGATTACGGTAAGCGCGGGATATTCTGCAAATACTTATGTTACAACGGACAAGGGGACGCTGTATTGGTTCAAGGTGGGGGTAGTTACCGCTGCTGACGACGAGTCAAAGCTCGGTTTGGACTGGATATATATTCTCAGCTGCGACGTTCAGACTGAATATTCAACAGAATGGGGAAATTGGAACGAGAGACGAATAAACGGTGCTAAAGAGCCCGAGCCGGAGCGTCCGGAGGATATGGAGGTCGGCGTTCACTATTTTAAATCGCAGAAATAGTGCAGGGGTGTTATCAGTAAAAAGTGAACGCATTATCCGCCTGACGGCGGATAACGCTGTGAACAGTGAATAGTAGTATGAGCGTTCGCTTGCGCGAACGGATTTAGATTGTCTGCAAGTTTATCGGCAACCTCTTCTCTTTATGACAATCGGATAATGCGTTCACTTTTTTACTGTCAACTGCCAACCGGTCCGTTCCGAGCAAATTCAGCCAGTACTCGAGATTTTTTCTCCCCTGCATTCCGCCCGAATAGAAAATCGGCAAAAAACGGGAGGTGTCATAGCCCGACTGCTTTTCCTTTAACTCGGAAATCAGCGCGCTGACCTTTTCGGGGTCGTCGGTTTCTTTCTTAAATACCGCGTATCTTAAAAATGCAGCCAGATCGTCCGCCTGGGATTTTACAGCTTCATAGTCAATATTCTGCATATTATCCGACAAGATAATGACGCGTCCCTTAGGCATCGAGTCGATCACCCTTCCGGTTTCCGGATCTACAAGAATAAGATCCGCTTGGATGCTTCCAACCTCGACAGCACCCTCTTCGCCGCACTCCCTTGCATATCTGTCTATTCTGTCTTGCAGTATGCTTCTGAGCGATTTACCTTCTGCAAGACCCTTCTCAATGTCCTCCATAAGCTCTTTAAGATCTCCTGCAACGGGAACCGACATATAATCGGTATTTTTCCACGGTTTCGTTACGGCATAAATATCCTTTACAGCCTCCTCGGGCGTGTGCTGATAGGTTCTTATATACATATCCGAAAAATCAAAGCTGTTTTCATTGCTTTGGGTCAATTTCTGCGATTTTGAAATTAAGGACGAAAAATCCCCTGCGTTTTCGTGAGAAACCGCGCTTTTTCCCGTATAAATCCTCTCAAAACGCTGATTTACGCTGATACCGTTCATAAAAACCTCCTAATGACTGCTTGTTATATTTGCGAAATTTGCTTCCCTGATAATATAAAGCAAAAAACTACCCGTTTTGTGAGCAGTTTTTTTGGTTTTTTTGAATTTTTCAGGATTTTGCACCTTCAGCCAGATTTATAAGCTCGCTTTTGGATAAATTGCCGGAGATTTCAAAGATATAATCGTTATTGTCCCATACCAATAACCCGTTTTCACCCGATTCGGTTCCGAAATCAAGGTATAATCCCAAATGACCGTTTACATCAACCCTCTCAAAAGACGCTCTTTCATTGTCAAAATGCTGATCGTAAATTTCTTTAACATCTTGATTAAATACCAAGGTTCGATTTTCGGAGTTTTTATATATTGTACATACAGACCATAAGGTTGCATCATACTCGTGTAATTTATAACCGTCCGGAATTTCCGGAAGATAATATCCGTGTTCAATTGTAACGGGACAGCCCTCGGCGTTTGCTGCAAAAAGCTGCGTGTTGTCGCGGTGTTTCTTGCGGATAAAGCCGCTGACAGCTACCGCGCCGGCTGTAACGGTAAACAACGCCAGAAAAATCAGCACGGCGGCTATAACAATTCTTTTATACGGCGGAAGATAACGCAAGCCGCGACGTTCGGGCTGATTTACGGATAAAATCCTTTTCATTGCCCTGCGGTGACGAAAAGAAAATCGATGTCGGGAAGCTTCCATATTTGCGAATTCGTTTGCTTCTTCAAGGCAAATTTCTTCAAGGATTTGTTTCAGAGTGATCTCATTGATCTCATTGATTTCATGCATCGTTCAGCCCTCCGTTAATAAAGTCTCTGATAAGCCTGTAGGCGTCGGAAATTCTCTTTCGCGCGGCAGCCTCCGATATTCCTAAAATATCGGCAATTTGCGCATTTGACAGCCCGTAAACCACCTTTAAATTGAGGGCTTCCCTGCGTGCCTCGGGGAGCTTTTTAATAAATTCCTTAATCCTTTCGGCAGCGATTTTCCCTGCCGCAATTTCCTCGACTGAAATTGCATCGTCGACAACGGTATCGGTCAGCTCTTCAATTATGTACTTACCCGATTTTTTCAGCATATTTGAAATTACGTGCTTAATAATTAAAATCGCGTAAGACACCTTTTTGTGAGCATCCAGAGCAAAAAAGGTCTTCGGGTATTTTACGATATTCAAAAAAGTTTCCTGTAATGCGTCTTCGGCAGCTTCTTTATTCTTTAATTTTGAAATCGCTATCGCATAAAGGCGGGTTTTGTTTTCGCGGTAAAATTCGGAAAGAGTGTTTTGTTCATCTTCCGTGTTTAACATTGCAAGAGCCGCGGAAATCATAGAACCACCTCCTTAAAGGGTTGATTAAGACGTATGCAGGACTTACGCTCATTTAATTGTAAAAAAGAGAAAATTCCGCCGCTTATTCTCTGTTTTTCCAGCTTATAATTTCCTGCTCCAGTTTGCAATTGTTATCCAGCATAAACTGCGCCATATCCGAAAAACAGCATAACTTCACCATGTTTTGTGCCTTAACAACATCATTCGGTTCAAGCGGCTTACAATATTTCTTATATAAAACAAGCTCTTTTGTTCCCATAAGATACGGTTTGAAATCAATTTGCGTTTTCGTTCTGAGATTATGCAGAATTAAAAAACCGTCGGGGTCAATATCTCCGAAATGAAGCCATTCTTTTTGAGGATTATCAGAATATATTTTCTTGAGAAAATCGGTTTTGCAGGAATTATTGTAACCGCTTAGGAACAAACAAAACATCCCGCTTGAACAAATTCTGTTGAACGACGTCAGGTTTTCCACTGTCATTACCGTTTTGCATGAAATAACAACCGAAGAAATATCAGATACCGAATCCGAACGCATCGCGACAGGTCTTTTATAAGAAAGCTCCATTACTGTTCCGTCGCACAATTCAATGCGTCCGTTGCCTTTAAAGAAAAAGTATGTCGGATTTTTTACCACCATATAACGCGATAAAATTCTTTCATCCTTAATTTTGCTGTCGTCTTCCGAAAAGCTGTCGAATTCGCAATAACTTTCAAGCAACGAACACACTTTTGACTTCAGTTCTTTTTCAAATATTTTGCTGTCGCCGAAAAGTTCGACAGATAACTCGCGCTCCAGAATTTCCTCTTTATTTTCGAGGATAAATTCTATGCATTTAAGAATTCGCTCCAGCTTTTCTTCGTTTTTTGCAATATTGGGCAGTTTAAAATTATTTATCCGTTCAAGCTGCTCGCTGCATATTTTATCCAGAACCGCGTTTTTCCCCGAATATTTTTTCAAAAGAGCCTCATAATTTTTCAGCTCGGAACGTCTGTCCGTTATCCCGATAAGCCCGTGATACAGGGATATATTCTCCGGAACCGCATATATGCGTGTAATCGTCCGTCCCTGCCGTTCAATCTTTATTAAATGCCTGCTTTCGAGTTCTTTTACCTTGTCTTCAAATTCCTCTATTTTGCCAACATCCGTAAAATCATCGTCATATTCGGGGAAAATTTCGCCGGGCTTGATATAGAAGCTTTGTTTTACCTTGTTGCTTCCCTTAAACGTCTTGCTGTTATTATACTTTTCCAGCAATGCGCCAAGAATATTTTTCTGCGTATCGTCAACGGTTATTGATAACATCATCTACCAGCCCCTCCACTGCTTTGGTATAACGTCCCTTCTCCACAAGACTTATCGTAGAGCTTATATATGCGCCGATGGATTTGATTTTCCCGGGCGGCGAGGCGTATATGACCTGAAAGCCGTTCTGCTCAAAATATTTCACCATCTGCTCAATTCTGTCGTCGCTTAAATTCGCAAATGCCTCGTCGATAAGAGCCAGTCTTGCACAGTTAATATTCCTCGGATAGCACTGCATAAGACTTGCCGCAAGTATTATAAAAAACGGAGTCTGTTTTTCGCCGTTACTTGCAGAACCCTGTTTTTTTGACAAATCAAACGTTTCTTCTTCATTATTTCTGTTTTTTATTGACATATCATATTCAAGATAGCTTCTGTAATCCTCGTATTCCATACCGTCGCTTTCGGAAAGAATTATATCCATAAATTCTTTTATTTCGCGCTCAAGCGTTTCGTCAGGCTCTGACGTCAGCGACAACTGATCCGAATCATTCGGCTTTAAGCATTCGGCAATTTTGAAAAAAGCCGTTTTGTCAGTCCTTCTTTTAGAGGTAAACTGATAAATATCATTTCCAAAAGGCAATGTCTTCAATTCGTCGTTGATACTGTCAATCTCGTTTTCAGCGTCGGTGATATTTGAATATACTTCTGCGACAAAATCCGTGACGAATGTGATTTCAAGATTTTTCCGCGCGTCCTCAATCTTTTGCTTTGTTTCCTCCGCCTTAACGTTTACCAGATCGTTTCTGTAATCGCGGAAATACCCTATAAAATTCTCGCCGCATTTTAAAATATCCATTCCCGCATATTGACAGAATTTCTGCTGTGCGACTATAAGCTCATTAAGCCTGAGCTGTCTGTCGGTTTCGGCGCGGCGAATTGTGTTTTCGGAATAAACGATGCCGTCGTCATGTCCCAAAACATGCTTTTCATATTCTTCACGGGCTGAAGTTCTGATTTCCATGTGCTTTAATTCAAATTCGCAAAGCCTGTTTTCAGCCGTTAAAATCTCCGCTGCCGTTTCGTTCAGTGTTTTTTTCGTATTGCTGATGTCTTTTTCGCAGCCCGCGGTCTTTTTATTGCAGTCTTCAATATCCCTCCGCACCTTGCCGTATTTTGCGTCTGCTTCTTCAAGCGCGTTGCTTAGTGCTATAAACGACGGATCGCTTTTGAGTTCTCCGAGCGTTTTAAGGGTTTTATTCAGCTCGTCTTTAAGCCGTTTTGCCTCCGGCACTGCCTCAAACCGATAATTCTCCACCCGAAGGTCAACCTTTTCCAATTCGGCAAGACACTTTTCCGCTTTGCGAAGAAGCTCTTCTTTTTCGGACAAGGTTTTTTCGGTCTGAGACTTCATTTCATTTTTTCTTTCAAGCTCCAGTCCGACAGCTTCCTCGCCCAGAGTGAAATTGATGTTTGAAAGATCCATTTTATCCATAGAATGACTCGCTGCACGATAACCGTCAACGGTAATTCCGCCCTGCGAATGCTCGTGAAGTTCTTTCATATCGGAGCACAGGTGAATATGATTAAAGCGATAGTTAATGTATTTCCTGCCTTCTGCGTTTTTTATCTCCAACAAAGAAGCCAACGAGCAAGGTTCGGCATCACTACTCGTTTTTATTTTATCGGACAACACCAGCCTCGGTCGGGTAATTCCGACTGCTTTATATGCGTCGCGCGCCTGCGGCACATATTTATCTTCTACAATCAATGAATAGCGGTCGGAACCCATAAAACATTCTATTGCCTGCTGCCATTCAACTTCGTAAATTTTGGAAACAAGCTCCGCAAGAATATGTACATCTGTAGTTATCCCATCGCTTTTAAGCTTTGCCTGAAGTTTCGTTCTTGACTCTTCAACAAAACGCGGAAAAGACCTCTTTTTATTTTCAAGATTTTTTATATCTATGCAAATCTCGCTTAATTTGCTTTTCAGATCTCTAATCTCTTTTTTAAGCTCAAAACCGGTTTCTCCGAAACGATTTTTTGCGTCCCGCACCTCTCTGTCAAGGTTCAAAAGCGCAGAATACTTCTGATTTGCGTCCGTTTCCTCCGAACACAGCCTTTTCAGTACGTCATTTTCACCGTTTGTCCCAAGTCCGAGTTCGTCATGGTCCAGCAGATTTAAAACAGCTTCCTGCAACGCCTTAATTTGTGAAATATAATTTTCTGCTTTTTTGAGTTCATCACGGATACCGCCGCATTGCCGTTCAAGTTCGCGGATATTGCCGTCAAAATCCTGTTCGTCATATAAACGCCTTGCTGTATCTCTTGCGGACAGCGCGTCGTTTTCTTTCTTTTTAAGCTCCAGAAGCTCCGCTTCCAACCGCTTTAACTGCCCGTTATATTTCTCAAGATTTTCATTATATTTGCCCTTTAAAATCTCTTTCAATCTCAAATTCTGATAAAACGAAATATACTGCTTTATATTTGCGTCTCTGCAAGCCTTTTCATATGTCAAATTCATTCTTTCAAGGCTGTCGAGCATCTTCTTTTCATTTATAATTCGGTCGTATGTGTCGTTAAGATTGTCAAACCTCTGTTTTCCCTCGCGTATATGTTCTATGGCATTTACGGGCTTTTCACGCAAAACGCTCTGACGTATAAACTCGTTGATATTTCTTTCCGGCTTTATAGCCATCATTCTCAGAAGCTTTGAAGCATACTCCGAGCTTGTGCAGTTTTTTATCCCCAACGCCCGTAAAACCTGCTCGACGCCGTTTGCCTGATTATAAAAAGCTCCCGCCTTTAAACGTTCGCCTTTAACGCATAAATCGGTGCGCAAAGTCGTTTTTATTTTCCCGTTTTCCTTTGAAAAGAAATTTATATCTTCAATTGCCGCGTCCTTACAAACAAACCAATAAGGCTTTACCGTAATATCATTCGGCGACTCGATACACACCCCCGTTACAAAACGGGTTTCTTCAAGCTCCGAATAGAATTCCAAAGCGATATAACTTACTATCGCTCCGTTTCTCAGAAATCTGTTGGTATTGCTCTTTGTATCTCCGCGCACATATCCCAGCACTGTTCTTTCCTTATCGTCTGCGGCTTTGTTGAATTGCCTGCAACCCGTAAGGGCATAAATTACCGCGTCCAAAATCGTAGATTTTCCTATGCCGTTTGCCCCCGAAAACAAAACGGAATTCTTGATTTTAACGGTTTCGGCAGCAAACCTCGACCAGTTGACAAGCAGTATTTTTTCAAGCGATTTTCTTTGTATCTTAAAATTCATCGATATCCACCCCGTTATTTTCGATTTCCGCCGATTGTGACGAATTTTCCTTAAACTTCGGAACAACCGACGTCACAAACGACTTGAATTCCTCGCCCGAAAGGCAGAATTGCAGCGACGCAAAAAGCTTTATATTGCATTCAAGGTCGGTGACTTTGCCGTTCACTTCAATCAGTTCAAAATCCTCGAACAGCTCGAGAGTATCCTGCATTTTATTTTTATCAATTTTGCCGCCGAAACCCAGCCGCTCGATTTCCATATCAAGCTCGGATTTATGAATAATTACAGCACCAAGTCCGCCCGAGGTCATTTTGCTTTCATAGATAAGCCACAAAGCGCATAAAATAACGCTTTCATAGAGCTTTAATCTTCTTCTGTTCGAGCCCAAACCGCCGCTTTCGTCGTTAGAGCCGTTTACCAGCATCGCAACTCCCGCTGTTTCGTCAACAACTATATCATATCCTATCATCTGAAAATATTGGCTGAAAAGAGGGCGTACAGTCGGTCTTGCGATAAAAAAGAAATCGCTTCTGCAGGCGTGGTCTTTATCTTTAACAATAAACGTTGATTTTAAAAGTTTGCGGCATATTTTCTGAAACCGCAATTTATCGGAAGAAATTAAATTTGAATATGCTTCTTCTATATCCATTTAACACTCACCTTCTGCGTATCACAAAATCGCGGAGCAAAAAGCCCCCGCGTTCAATATACTCATCCCTGACCTCGATATCAAACCCGTTTTCAGCGGCATATGCAGCCGATGATACACAGGCTAAAAGGTCGGAATGTTCTTTTATCGGAATTTCGCCCGCCAAAAGTTCATTTTTATTTCCCATTATTTTCAGAACAAATTTTTTCATATTTTCTTTGGAATACGGGTCAAGAGCCTCTTTAAGCTGCTCATCGCGGGTGCGGAATATATCTTCTTCGGTAAGTTCGATATCGTCCGTTTCCTCAACGCGTTCAATAACGTGTCTGCTTTGAGGAAATCTTATCGAATTTCTGTCAATATAGCTTTGCGTGAAAAGATTAAACAGCTTATCCGCCTCTTCGGGAAGCGGAATTTCCAAATTGTCCGAACCAAATTCCTCAGCAAAAAATTTAACCGTCTGCTCAACATACCCGTTTATGTTTTCATCGTGATTTATCAGAAAACGAGCCCTTCCGACAGCCAATGCAAGATAAATGTTTATTTTACGCTTGATTTCCTTCATTATTTTGTCGTAATCGTCCGACAAAAACCTGAGCGTTGCTTTAAACATATTATCGACCATTTCAAACGCGTCGTCCTCGGAGGTCAATTCCTCTTCGCAGTAACACCCCGCAGCAATAGTCTCGTAATACTTTTCGCTTTTAAGCTCTTCAAGCATATCGCGTATTTTTGTTCTGTAAACGTGAATATTCTGGTGCTTTACCAAACGCGAATATTCCTTGATAAAATCTCCGTCGCAGTATGAAATAAGATTTTCGGTAAGGCTCTGAAGAGTTTCCTCTTTAACTGTTTTTTCAATTATCGTCCGAATTGAAGTAGACAACTTTTTTAAAGAATTTGCCAGCCGTTTAGAGTTTACATACACAACCTTAAGAGCCAGTGCATAAGGGTCCTTCTGCCATTGCTCGCACGCCTTCAAAGTGTTGTATATAGTAAAAATGTAAGACGAATATTCCTCTTTCGGAGGCTTTATCAGCCGTTGAAGAAATTCCGACAACGCAATTCCGTTGTCGGTCATAATTATCTGGCGTTCATAAGTATTGCTGTCGGTTTCTTCCTCTATCCACCCCGCGTCGATAAATTTTCTTAAAACAGCGTTTGCATAATTATCGGTAGTTTTATATTCATCATCGGGCGAAATATGTTCATCACGCAAATAAATCAAAACAGTATCCTTTATCACCGCACGCGGCAGCTTATACGACACTTCATGCTCGTATACATCATATATTTTCAGCAGGCAATCCGAATGAATACGATTATTGCTGTCGCTTGACAAAAGATTAAAAAAATTACCGTTTATTACATCAAATAAATTCATAAAAATTTCACTTCCGACGCGGTTTTATCCGACAAATTTCTATTTAATTCATTATATCACAATGCAAAAATTTTGTCAAGCAGCTTTAAATTTATCAAAAAATATTTAACATTTGTGCGGTAAAATACAATCAGAAAGAGAAAACTATTTCCTGTACGGCAGGAGGTTGAAAAACTCGGCGTTGCAGTCACAGACGGCTGTCTTAATCGTCTTTATCGTTCGTCCTGTAAAGATTGCTGGCGTATCGTACAATCTGCTCCATATCAAATATTTTGTCTTTGGGACAGTCCCTGATTATATCGTAAAATCCTATGGTACGATTTTCTTTTCCTGTCAGCAGAAAGGTCGGGTCTATCCCTAAGCGTTCGTGTACAAGAATAATTTTCTCTATTGACAGTCTGCATTTTCCGCGTTCAATGTTGCCATAGAAATTCAGCGACATTTCAAGAAGTGAAGCGACTTTTGCCTGAGATAATCCGTTTTCTTTACGCCAGCTTTTAAGGCGTTCGCCTATACATACCAATATATCGTTCATTTTTGTTCTCCTTATATAATCTATAAATTCTATAGTTCTCATTTACTATACTATTATTTTACAACAAAATTCACAGAAAAACAACCAACTATATATTGTTATTTTGTGCAAAATATACAATCGATATATTTGCATTTTTTGCTTGACAATACAGCTGCGCTGTGATATAATAAATAACGGGGGTTGTCATATACCCATTTTAACGCATATGCGCAATGTAAATCCGTGCGGTGATAATAACCCGTCATATTTGAAGGCGAAAACCTGCTCCAAACGGAAAATTATGAAAATGTACTTGATTATTTTGCAGGATTATGATATAATCACTGTAGAAGCGAACCGAATATCGCACGGCAGTGAAGCTCCCGGTGCGTTTTAACCGATTAAATTTTTAGGAGATAGCCATGATGAAAATAAGACTTTTGCCGATCGTTCTGATAGCCGCTTTGTGCCTCTGCCTTGTCGGCTGCAAAAGCGAAAATCCGTGGATTCCCGAGGTTCAGGGCAGTCATGTCAGCGAAATGCCGTATGAAGATATCGATGAAGAATTTATAGTTGAGAAATACACGGATTTCAAATCGTTTAAGAAGTCCGAGCTTGCGGATTATAACTTTATTTCGCAGAGAGTCGCGAAAGATGAACGCTATACTGCGGAATTTTTCAAGACGCGGGATCTTGCCGCTATTAAATTTAACTATCCGAAAAGCGGAATAAAATTTACTGTTGCGGACGTTGCTGAGGACGGCTCGGAGAGCATTGTAAAGTTGCTTCCCATGTCGGATTGGGAGACGGAGGAACAAGAAACTACATATTATTGCTTTATCGAAACTGTGAACGATATTTCGGACAAAAAATTCCGGCTTGAGCTTCTGGATGAGCCAATCAGTGAAAATGCGGGTGACAATATAATATATATCACAGAGGATAATCAGTCTTATGTGTTCGATGAGGACGCGCCGGTAGCGTTCAGGCTCTCATCGGCGGAGGCGGTCGGTGAATTCATCGAATATGATGAAATACTCACGGAATACCATTACGCTCAAATGTCGCTTACACAACTTCTCAACAACTGTGAAGACGATAAAGAGCTTTTGTTGGTGCGCCTGCCATCAAGCAGCTTTGAGGAGCTCGCCGGCAGCATTGACAGCGGCACCGTGAGGTTCACCGGAGCAATATCAAATCACTATGTCTTTGCATGGGAAAAGGGCGGCTATTGGTCAACGCTCGTGCCGTTTTATGTGCCGAAAGGATTTGTGCCCGACAGCATAGAAAGAATGCAGTACAAGGAATACGAGGACGAGTTTACGCCGGAGCAAAAACTCATCCGCAATTCTTATACGCTCGATAAAATCACAGAGATCACGGACAACATAACAAGGTATGATTTTAAATGATAGAGGTACAAGATTTAGTAAAAAAATATGCCGACTGCACGGCGGTAAATAACGTTTCCTTCACGGTCGGGGACGGGGAATTTGTCGCTCTCACGGGGCGTTCGGGGAGCGGAAAAAGCACGCTTTTGAAATGCATAAGCGGGCTTTTAAAACCCGATTTCGGCGAGGTTAAAATTGACGGCAGGGATATTCATAAGCTCCGCAATTCCGAGCGTGCGGTTTTCAGAAATCAAACCGCGGGATATGTTTTTCAGTCCTACGCGCTGGAGCCGAAATACACTGCGTTTGAAAATATCGAAATTCCGCTGCTTATCGGCGGAATTTCTAAATCCGAACGCAGAAAAAGAATTTTCGAGGCGGCGGAATTTATCGGCATAAGCGAAATTCTGAAAAAGCCCGCCGAAACGCTTTCGGGCGGCGAAAAACAGCGTGTTGCGATCGCGCGTGCGCTTGTAAATTCGCCGAAAATAATTTTTGCGGACGAGCCCTGCGGAAACCTCGACAAAAAAACCGGCGACGCGGTGATGAATTTGTTTCTCGAAATAAAAAATCTCGGCACGACGGTCGTTATGGTGACGCATCAGCGCGAGGACGCACAAAAAGCGGACAGAATTTTTGAAATGCTTGACGGTGAAATTATAAATGAAAATATTTAAGGCAATACCGCACAAAACTAGTAGACTAGAAAGCGCAAAAGTGGTATAATAAAAACATGAATAAACAAATA
>CANRIQ010000030.1 GCA_947630655.1 uncultured Clostridia bacterium
CGGCTGTCATCGAGCCGCAGGTCATGAGGTCGTTGTAGTGCACCACCTCGGCGCGTATGAAGCCGCGCTCAAAGTCTGTATGAATTTTACCCGCCGCCTGCGGAGCTTTTGTGCCTTTGGTGATAGTCCACGCGCGCACCTCGGGAGTTCCTGCCGTGAGGAACGAAATAAGCCCCAGAAGCCTGTAACCCGACTTTATTATTCTTGCAAGACCCGAGCTTTCAAGCCCGAGCTCGCTCAGGAACATAGTTTTATCCTCGTCGGACATATCGGAGATTTCAGCCTCGATTTCGGCGCAAATCGGGAGAACCTCGGCGTTTTCCTCGCGGGCAATTTCACAAACGGCTTTATACTGGGAATTTTCATCAATATTGCCGGTAAAATCCGCCTCGGAGAGATTTGCCGCGTAAATTACGGGCTTGTTTGACAGCAAGGGCGTATCCTTCAGGAATTCAAGTTCCTCCTCGGTGTAACCAAAGCTTCTCGCGGATTTTCCGTCCTCGAGGTGAGACTTCAGACGCTCGAAGAAATCAACCTGCTTTTGCACGGATTTATCGCCCTTGAGAGCCTTTTTCGCGCGGTCAATGCGGCGTTCGAGGATTTCCAGATCGGAGAAGATAAGCTCGAGATTTATTGTTTCAATATCGCGCGCCGCGTCAACGCTGCCGTCGACGTGAATGATATTATCGTCCTCAAAACAGCGCACAACATGGACGATAGCGTCCACCTCGCGGATATTTGAAAGGAATTTATTGCCCAGACCCTCGCCCTTTGACGCGCCCTTTACAAGACCCGCGATATCGACGAATTCAAGCGTTGCGGGAGTGAATTTTTCGGGGTTGAACATGCGGGCAAGCGCGTCAAGACGCTCGTCGGGAACGGAAACGATGCCTACGTTCGGTTCTATCGTGCAGAACGGATAGTTTGCGGACTGTGCGCCCGCGTTTGTAAGAGCGTTGAAAAGTGTGCTTTTGCCGACATTCGGCAAGCCTACCATACCTAATTTCATTTACAAATCCCACCTTAACGGAAATAAAAATACATTATAATTATAACACGAACAAATCATTTTTTCAAGATGTTTTTTTGTACTTGACAATTTAAATTATTTGTGATACAATAAAAGTTGCCGGAGGTACTTCGTAAGAAGTTGAGAGGGCACTGCCCAACTCCTTGAACCTGTTGGTTAAGACCATCGTAGGGAAGGCAAAGCTTGCGCCGCCCTATGGGGCGGTTTTTCAGTCGCGCTTTTTCCCGCGCACCCGGGGAGGAACGCCCTGTTTCGGGAAATGCGCATTAAGGGGAGCCTTCGGGGGGCGGGCGGATTTGCAAAGCAAATCCGCGACGCGCCGCGTATGCGGCGGGGCGGCTCCCGCGAAAGCGGGAGCACGCCCGCCCCCCTCGCCCCGGGAAATCGTCCGTGCGCGGGAGGCGATACACAAATAATTTTCGGACGGGGGAGCATGCCGGTGAAATTTTGTTTAACTGCCGCGGGGTCGGACTGCTCGGGCGGCGCGGGGATACAGGCGGATCTTAAGACGTTCGCGGCGCACGGGTGCTACGGTGCGAGCGTTGTGACGGCGGTTGTCGCGGAAAACACCCGCCGCGTTATTTCGGTGTTCGGTTTGCCGGCGGCTGAAGTTGCAAACCAGCTTGACGCGGTTTTTGAGGATATTGAAATCGACGCGGTGAAGCTTGGAATGCTGCCGAATGCGGAAATTATACGGGTTGTCGGGGAAAAGCTTTCGGAATACAAGCCGAGGTTTTCGGTGTGCGATCCTGTTTTGTCCTCGACAAGCGGGACGGCTCTCTCGGCGGAAAATTCGCTTGACGCATATAAGAAGTTTATCTTCCCGAATGTCAGCCTTATAACGCCGAATATCCCCGAGGCGGAGAAATTCTGCGGGTTTGAAATACACGGCATACCCGATATGGAAAAAGCCGCAGAAAAGCTCCTTGAATATGGCGCGGGAGCGGTTCTCGTAAAGGGCGGACATCTTGCGGGCGACGCTGTCGATGTGCTTTTTGACGGGGAGAGGGTCACAAAATTCACCTCGCCGCGGATAAATTCCGAAAACACTCACGGGACAGGCTGTACGCTGTCCTCGGCGATAGCCGCGAATTGCGCGAACGGAATGGAGCTTTCCGAGGCGGTGGGTTCTGCTAAAAATTACCTCACACAGGCTATTGAAAATTCATACAAGGTGGGGCATGGGAAAAGCCCCGTAAACCACTTTTACCAAATACACAAAGGAGATTTGTTATGAGAGAATACAAGACCCAGATGGAAGCGGCAAAAAAAGGCATAATCACCCCCGAAATGGAGGTTGTCGCAAAGAAAGAGTATCTTGACGCAGAGACTGTCCGCGAAAGGGTGGCTTGCGGCTCGGTATGTATTCCCGCGAACGTTAATCACACCGCGCTTTCCGCGGAAGGCATCGGCGAGGGGCTTCGCACCAAAATAAACGTTAATCTCGGCATCTCGGGGGACGCGAACGATTACGCTCTCGAAATGCAAAAGGTTGATATGTCGATAAAATTCGGCGCGGAAGCGATTATGGATCTGTCGAATTACGGCAAAACCAACACGTTCAGAAAAGAGCTTGTCGCAAAATCTCCCGCAATGATCGGGACTGTGCCGATGTACGACGCTATCGGGTATCTTGATAAGGATCTTCTCGAAATATCCGCGCAGGACTTTCTGAAGGTTGTCCGCGCACACGCCGAAGAGGGCGTTGATTTTATGACTATCCACGCGGGAATAAACCGCCGCGCGGTTGAGGCGTTTCGGCGCGATCCGCGCAAGATGAATATCGTCTCCCGCGGAGGGTCGCTGTTGTTTGCGTGGATGATGATGACGGGCAACGAGAACCCGTTTTATGAGTATTATGACGATGTTCTTGAAATTCTTCGTGAATATGACGTGACAATCTCCTTAGGCGACGCGCTGCGCCCCGGCTGTATAGATGACAGCACCGACGCAGGGCAGGTAGCCGAGCTTATAGAGCTTGGCGCGCTTACGGAGCGGGCATGGGCAAAGGACGTTCAGGTTATGGTCGAGGGTCCGGGGCATATGGCGATGAACGAAATTGCCGCTAATATGGCGTTGCAAAAGCGCATTTGCCACAACGCGCCGTTTTATGTACTGGGTCCGCTTGTGACGGATATTGCCCCCGGCTATGATCATATAACCTCCGCTATCGGCGGAGCTATCGCGGCGGCAAGCGGCGCGGATTTTCTGTGCTATGTAACTCCCGCCGAGCATCTGCGGCTTCCTGATTTGTCGGACGTTAAAGAGGGGATTATCGCCTCAAAAATCGCTGCTCACGCGGCGGATATTGCAAAGGGAGTTCCTCATTCCCGCGACCGCGACAACGAAATGGCTGCGGCGCGGCATGCGGTGGACTGGGACAGAATGTTTGAAATTGCTATCGATCCCGAAAAGGCGAGAGCGTATTTTGAAAGCTGCCCTCCCGCGGACAGACATACCTGCTCGATGTGCGGGAAAATGTGCGCTGTCCGCACGACTAATATGATACTCGAGGGGAAGGAGGTAAAGTTCTGCACTGAAAAATAATTTACAGTGCAAAGTGCACAGTGCACAGCAAAGATGCGCCTTCGGCGCGGTTTGGATTGTCTGCAAGTCCGTGCGTAACCGAAACGATAATTTTCGTCAACCTTTCCGCCTTGTGACAATCTGAAATATCCGCGAAGCGGATACCTATACTGTACACTGTCAACTGTACACTGTAAACTGCCATCGGGGCGGGGAGCACCGTTCCGACTTGAAAAATCAGCGAGGGAACCCGTGTTTCGGGGTGAGAGGGCAGAATTGACTGCCGACCGAAGAATATGCTAAAACGTATTCTATTACGCCGACGGCGCGCTGATTTTCATGGACGCGCCGCGGAGAAAAGAGGATTTTTCAACATGAAAAAAACAGATCTTCACAAGCTTGCAGCAGCGGCGTTTTTAACCGCGCTGGCGGTAGTCGGTTCACAGCTTCAGATCCCGTTGTTCGGAGCGAAGCTTAGCCCCGTTCAGCACCTTGTAAACATCATTGCGGGCGTCTACTTATGACCCTGGTGGGCAATGGGTTCGGGGTTCTGCGCCGCGCTGATACGCAATTTCACGGGTCTTGGGACACCGCTGGCGTTTCCGGGGTCGATGATTGGGTCGTTTTTGGCGGGAGTTATGTATCACTGGGTGTTCAAGAAAAAATCCAACGCCTGGAGACTGCCTGCCGCATATGCGGGAGAGCTTTTCGGGACATCGGTTCTCGGAGGGCTTGCGGCGTACCCGATAGCTTATCTTATTCTGAAAAATAAAGAGGCAACGCTGTTTACATATGTTATGCCGTTTTTCTCGTCCTGCGCACTGGGCACGGTTATCGCGATTATAATCGTAACCGCTATGAAGCGTTCCCGCGCGCTTGACAGAATTTTCGGCGCAGATGTTGAGTTTAAGACAGACAAGGCGAAGTCGTGACTGTTTTAGGGCAGTTGTTGCTGACAATATAATTTAAGATTGACAAGGCAAAACGGGCGGGGGAAACTCCGCCTGTATTTTGAGGTAACTATGATAATATTACAACAAGACGCGCAAACCGCGCTTGAAAGGCTGCGCGAAATGCGCCCGGTGGTTCATTCTATTACAAACTACGTCACGGCGGGCGCGGTTATGCCGAATATGGGAACGGCTGAACCGCGCAAATCCGCAAGACCGCTCGGCGCGGGCAATTTCTGTATTTTGAGGTAACTATGAAAACATTACAACAAGACGCGCAAAACGCACTTGAAAGGCTGCGCGAAATGCGCCCGGTGGTTCATTCTATCACAAACTACGTCACGGCGGGCGATACCGCGAATATGCTTTTAGCGGCAGGTGCTTCGCCGATTATGGCTGACGACCCCGCCGACGCCGCGGAAGTCGCCGCAGGTGCAAACGCGGTTATGCTGAATATGGGGACGCTCTCCGAAAGGCGCGTTCTGGCGATGCTTAACGCGGGGAGAGCCGCAAACGAGCGCGGCGTTCCCGTTGTTTTCGACCCCGTGGGCGTTCATCTGACGGAATTTCGGCAAAATTCTGCGATGGAAATTCTTTCCAAAGTAAAAATTTCAATAATCCGCGGAAATCTCTCGGAAATGCTGTTTATGGGCGGAATTCCCGTCAAATCGCACGGTGTGGACAGCTCGGACGCGGAAAACGCGGAGCTGAAATTCACCGCGGCGCGCGAGGTTGCGGGGAAATACGGCTGTGTTTGCGCTGTGACGGGCAAAAACGACCTTGTAACCGACGGGCGGGCGGCTGTGCGGCTGGAAAACGGCACGGCTCTGCTGCGGAAAATCACCGGCGCGGGCGATATGACCTCGGCGGTGACGGCGGCGTTTTCGGCGGCGGCTGAACCGTTCAAAGCGGCGGTTTTTGGCACGGCATTTATGGGGATTTGCGGGGAAATTGCCGAAAAATTATCCGAAAACAAGGGAATGGGCACTTTTCGCGCGGAGCTTTTCAACGCTGCGGGAATGGCTGCCGAGGCGTTCGCAGAAAGGATTAAAATTGTGGGCGTGGAGGGCTGAAACGGAGATTTTCGAGCAATTCTGCGGGGGTTAGTCAGCAAGGGCTTGAATGGAAATTCTCCCCAAAATGGAGCTTAAGACTTCGCCGAACCCAGCAAAAACGCATGCGCGGGGGCGGGAGCTGTAGGACGGCAACATATTTGCCGGGAATTTCGATGTTTTGGGCGGCTTTGGCGGGGTATTTCGCTGAAATTTGAGCTGCAAGACGGCAACAAGGGCTTGAGCAAATAATTCTCACAAAAATGGAGCTGAGGACTTCGCTGAACCCAGCAAAAACGCATGCGCGGGGGCGGGAGCTGTAGGACGGCAACTTTTTCGCCGAAATATTCGAGGCTTCGGGCGATAAATTTGCCTGACTAAGCATTGCGTAACGGCAACAAGGGCTTGAGCAAATAATTCTCACAAAAATGGAGCTGAGGGCGTGGAAAACATCTCGCGGTTACCGTTCTGCGGCGTATTCAACGCGGGAATTTTCTGAAATTTGAGCTGCATAACGGCAACGAGAATTATTCTCCAAAAAACGGAAGTTGAGGAATGAAATGAACAAAAACGTATACACGCTGTACCTTGTCACGGACAGGGAGCTTATGAGCTGCGACACCATCGAGCAGTCCGTTGAGCAGGCGATAACGGGCGGGGCGACGGTGGTTCAGTTGCGCGAAAAGAACGCGACTTCGCGGGAGTTTTACGAGCTTGCGGTGCGCGTAAAGCGGATAACCGAGCCTTGCCAAGTGCCGCTTATCATAAACGACAGAATAGATATCTGCCTTGCGGCGGGCGCGGACGGCGTTCATCTCGGGCAGAAGGACATTCCGTGCGATGCTGCGCGGAGAATTTTAGGCTCGGAGAAGATTATCGGCGTGTCGGCGGCGACCCCCGAGGAGGCTGCGAAAGCCCAGCGCGACGGCGCGGACTATCTCGGCGTGGGAGCGGTTTTTTCAACCTCCACGAAAACGGACACCCGACCCGTTACGCTCGAAATAATCCGCAAAATCCGCGCAGCGGTGACAATTCCGTTTGTGGTTATCGGCGGGATAAATTCCGAGAACATCGGCATTCTCAAGGGGCTCGGGATAAACGGCGCGGCGGTGGTGTCGGCGGTTGTCGCGCAGCCCGACATTGAAGCCGCCGCACGGAAAATGCGCGCGGCGGTTGAGGAAATTATATAATTTACAATTCACAGCCCCTCGAAGTCAAATTCGGGGGTATATTCTTCCCTTGCGGAGGATTTTTCCTGCATATAGCCGCGAAGTCCCGCCGAGATTGCCGCGTTCAGGGCTTTTTCGTACTCGAAAGTCGTAATTCTGCGGTTGTATTTTTCGAGGTTTTTGTCAACTTTAACCCGCCCGAACGGGGTGTACTGGCTCATAAGGCTGAACAGTATTTTCCCGCCGAAACGCTCTCCCAGACGCTTTACGACCTCGACGGAGTCCTTGTATTCCCACGGCAGAACCAGATGCCGCACGATTACCCCCGACAGCAGCTGCTCGCCGTTTTCGGAGAATTTCGGCTCGCCCGTCTGCCTTAGCATTTCCTCGACCGCGCTTATGGCGATTTCAAAGTAATTCGGCGCGGCTGACAGCTTTTTTGACAGCTCCGAGCTAAAATATTTCACATCGGGCAGGTAAATGTCCACAATTCCCTCCAGCATTTTCAGCGTATCAACTTTCTCATAACCGCCCGAATTGTACACTATCGGCAGCTTCAGCCCCTGCGCCTTCGCCTGCTTTATTGCGGGAATTATCTTCGGGACAAAATGCGTGGGGTTTACGAGATTGATATTCTGCGCGCCCTTTTGCTGAAGCTCTAAAAAAATCTCCGAAAGCCGCTCGGATGAGATTATTTTACCGTGATTTTCCGCGCTTATATCGTAATTCTGGCAGAACGCGCACCGCAGCACGCACCCCGAAAAAAACACCGCCCCCGAGCCCCTTGTTCCCGAAATGCACGGTTCCTCCCAGAAGTGGAGCATCGCCTTTGCGGCGGTGATTTCCTCGCCCATTTTGCAGAAACCGAGTTTATTCGCCCTGTCAACCCCGCATTCGCGCGGGCAAAGATTGCATTTTCCCATAATTCACCATATCAAAACAAAAACCGCCGACCGAAAGCCGACGGTTTTTAAATTACAAATTCTTATTAAGCGACTGACCCGTAGCCTTTCCGACAACCGCGCTGTTGTAATAGCCGATTTTCTGCTTGGTCTGCTTAAGCTGCTCAAGCTCGCGCCGCGAATCAACGTGTCTGTCCTTAAACTGCCCCGAAATAACCTTGTCTTTATCAAGAATTCTCTGCTTTGCCACGGCAATGCTCTTCTGCGTAAGCTGTATCTTCTTGTGAACCTCGTCAAGAGCGGTATTCACATAGCTGCCGTTTATCAAAGCCCTCAAAAGCGCGGCTTCCTCGGGGGGCTCGACGCTTACAACCGCGTCAAGATCGCTCTGAAGCTCGTCAAGGGTGTCTATAAGCTCATTTCTGGCAATAAGACCTTTCTGGAGCGTTTCCAAATCGGCATTTATCATGGTATCGGTTTGTTTTTCGTATTCCTGGAGAGTTTCAAGCACAGTGCCCATAATCTCCGCAACTCTTTCACATCCAAAAAGCTCCGCCATAAATTCACCCCCTACAAGCAGATTATTCCCCGCGCCTCAGAACAGTCCTTTTTTCTTGTTTGCCTTGTCCTGCGCCTCAATTTCTTCCTTAGTCATCTGGCTTATCTGCGTAAATGCGTCGCGCAGCTCGCCGAACATCGGAATTATCTTCTTCACCTCGGTGCAGTCCTTGCTTACATTCGCCTTTACTATCTCCTTGTAAAAGAACACATAAAGGCTTTCAAGGTTCTGCGAAATAGGCACCGACATATCCAACGCCTCGCGCAGAGCGTCAATGCAGTCTTCAGCCTTGATAAACGCCGCATTGGACTTCGCATAGTCCTTTTGCTCAACGTTGCTTATCCCGATAGCAAGCTGGCGTTCTATCTCGCTGTACAGCTTTATAACGACCTCGACGGGCGTCATTGTCGTAACAGACTGCTTTTTATACTGCGAATAAGGATTAGTCATAAAACATCAAATCCCTTTTCCTTAGATTACTGCGTCGTCGTGCCAAAGTTGCCGAGATAGCTTGCCAGATAGCTCGACTGGTTATTAAAGTCGCTCATCATCTTCTCAAGGTTCGTGAATACCTTCCACCAGTACTCTTCCTTCTGATCGTAGCGGTCCTGAAGCTGATTTATACGCTTGGTAACCTGCTCCATCTGGCGGTAGATCTCGTTGTCCTTCGCGGAGGTCTGCCCCTCAATGCCCGCCTTGCGAACCAGAGAGCCCTTAACCGAACCCGTCGTTCTTACTGCGTCGTCAATAATGGTGTTCACCTGCGACATAACGCCTTTGGTATCGGTAAACAGCTTCATAACCGCGTCGGGATTATTCTCAAACGCCGCGTCAAGAGCGTCCTCGTCTATTTCAAGCTTTCCGTGAGCGTCCTCGCTGTACTTTTTGGTAGTAATTCCCATATTGTACAGACCAAACTTCGACCCGTCGTCAAGAGTAACGGCGTTGTAAAGCACGCTTCTGATCTTGGACATAATGCCCGAAACAGTGGGATCGTTGTAAATAACGCCCTTCTTAGCGGCTTCCTCCCACTTTTCGATCTCCTTATCGGACATATCCTCTTTTTCCGTATCGGAGAGCGGCTCGTACTTATTGTTTTTGGAGTCGCGCGCGGGAGCGGTCCCGATATGCCCGTAAACATCGTCGATAAGCTGGTTATAGTCGTTTACGAAGTCTTTGATAACCTGCTTTACATCGGTGTAATCCTTGGAAATACCGATATTAAACTCGGTACCGACCTCTGCGTCCTCGAAATGGATTGTAGAACCGTCAAGCTCGTAGGAATTGGAGTTATGGACAATCTCAACGCCGTCAAGCTCCAGAACCGCATTTCTGCCCTCGGTGTAATTTCCGCCCGAAAGCCCCAGAGCGTCTATCAGATCTTCGTTTCCGCCGATGTCAATCTTGCCCGCCGAACCCATATCGTTTGCGGTGATGACAAACTTATTCTCAAGCTTGGAATAAGACATTGTAACGCCCGCGCCGCTTGCGTTTACAGCCTTTACAAGGTCGTCCATCGTGGAATCCGCGCTTATAAGAACGGTCTTTCCGTTTATCGAAAGCGCGAGCTGATCCATGCCCTCCTCGGGCACAACGCCCATATCCCTAAGCGTGGAGTTTGTATCAAACTTGTTGGAGATATAGGACTTCTGAAGTCCCAGAGTGCCGCCCGAAGTAGCCGTCGCGGTAAACTCCTGAAGCTCGCCGTCCTTGGTGGCGGTCATGTAGCCCTTGTCGCTTATACCGAACGTAACGCCTTCATCTGCAAACGCCTCGTTCAAAGCGGATGTAATAGCGGCTTCGTTTTTATCCTTTGCCGCCTGGGTGGAGGTGTATGTAAAGGAATCAAGCTCCTCCTGCGAAACGGGAACATCAAGCCCGTAATACTTCGCCTTCTGATAAGCCTTAGTCTTAAGCTCATTATATTCCGCAAGAATAGCCTCGTTGCCCTCTTCGTTGCGGCTGTCGAAATAGGTTGCCGAAACGCCGTCAAACTCGACGTTCTTTGTAACGCCGTTTACCGTAACCGCAAGGGAATTTTTACCGGTAACCGCCGCCTGCGCCGCAATAGCCACCGACGTCGAAGCCTTTGCCAGACCGAAGTTGCCCTCCTTCTCGGCAATGGTGACATTGGTGTTTCCGCCGACTTCGAAGGTCAGCTTGCCGTCTGCAAGCTTAGACTGAAGGAAAAACTCGTTTCCGTCGCTGTCAACCGCGCCGCTTACCGCGCCATCCTTGCTGTTCTTGCCGGTCATACCGAACTCTTCGCCGAGCTTCTCGTTAAGCTTCTGCTCAACCAGCATATTGAACGCGTCCTGATCTACTGCACCGTCGGTTTCGGCAATGTCAAAATCAAACTCGATAGTCTTGGAAACATCGCCCACCTTAACGTCCAGCGCGAAATTGTATTTTCTGCTGACCTCTCCGGTTTCCTCGTTTGTGGTGGTTTCATAGTTTGACGCATTTGCCGCCTTTTCGAGATCAAGCGAGAAGGAAGCGGGAGTCATGGACTTGCCCGAATACTCCGCCGCAGCCGCGGTCTGCTTTACCTTTATGGAATGATTTCCCTCAACAGACTTTGACGTCGTTGTAACGGTAATTCCGGAAATCTTATCCGCGCCGTTTTTCGCCGTAATGGAAGTCTTGAACTTCGAGAACGTCGACGGGCTTAACAGATAGCTGTCCCTTTTGAGAATATCAAAATACTTGCTCTTGAACGCGGTAAGCTTGGAGGTAACATCGCGGTAAGCCTCCTGCTGCCACTGAAGCTTGGTAAGCTTCTTGTTCTGATTGTCGATTTTGGTCTGATACGCAGACATCATCTGCTGTATCATCGCCTCGCTGTCATAGCCGGAATTTATTCCCGCCAAACGCATTATATCACTCATGGTAAAATCTCCTCCTGTTTGCCATTCTTTAATTTACGATTTTAACTGTTTCCCTGACCCTTGTGAGAATCCAAAAGCTGCTTAATCGCCTCTCCCGACGCGTTTGCAGACTGCTCGTTTGTGATTTTGAGCGTCTTTACCTCGCCGCGGAGAATTTTCACATCCTTTGGAGCATTGATCCCGATTTTCACCTTGTCCTTCGTGACCTCAAGCACCGTCACTTCAATGTTGTCGGCAATCGTTATGCTCTCCGTGGGCTTTCGCGTTACCACCAACATAGCTTATTCCTCCTCGGAACCGTCGAAATACACGGGACACTTGAAATCGTATTCTTCAAGAATTATCTGAGCCGCAATGTTGTCCCTGGTATTGATAACCAGCGGGCAGCGCAGATTTATCGTCGTCTTTTTGAAGTCCTCGGGAACAATCGCCACCGCAAGACACCTGTACGGGGTGTTCTCGTCGATTTTCAAAAGCTCCTGCTCCTCGTCGGAGATCTCAAAGCTGTAATCGGAATAGATCTGCATGGGGTCGTAGACCACAAAACACGGCTGGACATTGTCCACCGACTGAAGCCACATCGGGAAGGTGTCCTCACCCAGCGGGCTTATCAGCGTATAACGCTTTGTATCCTCAAAACCGAGAATACCGTTCGGCATACTGATAACGGTATTGTCATCAATCTCAATAACTCCGAAATCTCTTGTAGCGATCTTCATATTTTATCATCCCTTAATATCAAACGGTGAAGGTTCGTAGTTGGGGTTCGCGCTCGGCGGAACGTATATCGGCTCGCCGACATACTCGATTTCCACGCGCGGTCTGTCGCGGACGATAAGCTCCACATTTCCGGGAATAAACTCCATAGGAAGCTGCGAATGAACGTCCCAGTCAAAGTCCTGCGAGCCCATCTGATACTCGATATTGAGCTTGCCCGCGTCAAACGTGATATCCGCGCCCTCCTTCGGGAGAAACTCCATTATCGTCTCAACAGTCGCACCCGCGCGCGCGTTATTTATCGCGATTTCCGCGGGGGACATTCCCTTAGCCAGCATATTCCCCTCGCTTGCGACTCTCGCCGTCCCCTGGAACGCAATCGAAAAGCCCTCCTGAGCCTTTTGCTTCAGGATATCTCCGTCGGTCATATGCCCCGGACCTAAGCTCCTTCTCGCCTGATAGGTGTCGATGTTCAGCTTCAGCGGCTCTGCCTCCATAACATAACCGCCGTTTTTGGTGGTGATATTCACCTTCGGCTGCCGCTCGAAATCCTCGGACGGCTCATACTTTGCGTTGGTAATTTTAATTTCGATCTGAATGGGGATCGTGGTGATTTGTAAAAGATTAGGAATCATTTAAAACACCCCCTATTTATTTCATATAATTAAAGATGCTGTTCGGAACAACCGAGCTTGACATCTGCAAGCACGCGTTATAAAGTGCCTCATAGGTTTTCCAAAGCGAAATTTCCTTCTTGTCGTCAACGACCTCAAGATCGGTATAACGCTCGGTAAGGTTTTCAAGCCTTGTGGTAATTCTTTCCTGGTTAAAGTCGATAAACTGCTCGTTGCAGCCCAAATCCGCGATTTCAACCAGCAAATTCTCATTTGCGGAAACAATTCTGTCGATACAGCCGTTCGCGTACTCGATATCGCCGTTCTGCAACGCCCTTGCCGCGTCAAGCGTAAGCTGAATGTAGTTGTTCGAGTAAATAGCCTCTCTCTCGAACGGCATTGCCTCCGAACCCTCGACCTCGGCACCGTTGATTTTAACCTTATTTCCCTCCGAAGTGAGAAGTCCGAGCCTCGGCTCATACGTCCCGACGTTTACCACGCCCGCGCCGAACTGCGCGTCAAGCGCGTCCTGCATAGCCTTAACGGTATCCTCCGTCGTCGCGCCCGCCGTAAACGTAACGGTTTTGGACTCATCGCCGACGGTAACCTTGCAGGAATACTGCGTGCCCTCGTTCATAGCGTCAAGATTCATCTTGAACTTATCGGTATAACCCGTATCGTTTTCGATCGTAAGCTGTGACGCATGAGGGTTTTTATAATTGTTATTCACCGCGCAGACAATCTCGTTCGGGATAGGCTCTCCCGGAACCGTCTGACCCGCGTCCTCGTTCTTTCTAAGCGTAATAACGCCGTTTTCGTCCATATACGGGTAATTTTTCCCGTATGCCATATCCTTCTTATAAGCTTCCTTTATCTGCTCGTTTATCGCCGCAACGTCCTGCGTCTTATCGCCCGTTCCCGTAAACGAAATGGTTTTCTTGACGCCGCCCGCGTAAATATCGAAGCAATACTGTCTGTTTGCCTTGATAGAGGAGAGATCGATATCCGCTGTCCCGTACTCCGCGCCGCAGCCCGTAACCTCCGCGCCGTTGAACGAAATGCACAGCATCGACTGAGGATCGCTTTCATGTGTTTTCTGGTTGACCTCCATGCCGATACCGATGTCAAGGTACACGCCGTTTGAATACGGGTATGCATTGCAGTCGTTCATCGCGCTTAACGGAACACCGTGATAAAGCACCGTAGAGGGATTGCCGCTCGCGTCGTTTACAATCGTAAAGGGCTGACCCGCGTTGCTCTCGCCGCCGAAAATCGAACGCTCCGCGCTGTCGGTATTGAACATTTCGCAAAGCTCCGTCGCAGTGGTCATAAGCTGCTGCGCGTAAATTGAATAGTCCTGAAGGTCTTTATCGGTATTGCACGCCGCAATAAGCGTTTCGCGAACCGAAGCCATCTTCTCGGACACCTGCAAAAGCGTGGTTTCCGCCTCAGTGTAGAACTTTGTCGCAACCTTCAAATTCTCGCTGTACTGCGTGGAATCGTACATCGACTTTCTCACGTTCAGTGCCTTCGCCGCGGAAAGCGGAGCGTCCGACGCCCTCGAAAAGCTTCTTCCCGAAGTTATCTTTCTCTCGGACTGATTTTTAAGGTCGAGAAGTCTGTTAAGATCGCGGTTATAACCTCTTAATATCGTTGGATTAGTAATTCTCATAATCTGCCTCCGAAATTATAGCCTTATAAGCCGACCCTGCCGGTGCCGTTTATCAGCTTGTCTAACATATCATCAAGCGTAGTGACAATTCTTGACGAAGCGTTATACCATTTCTGGTAATTCAGCATATTTATGCCCTCTTCGTCAATCTGAACCGCGGAAACCGCGTCTCTCGCGTCAAGCAGCCCGTCCACCGTGACAATCGCAGTTTCATTGCGGCTGTCCTCGTAATCAATGGTCTGCCCGAGGCGGTTTGAAATAAACGAGATGTACTCGTAAACGCTTCCCTCAAAATCGTGGCAATTGCCAAACTCTACATCCTTATTACTAAACTGGGAAATAAGATAACGGACATTGGAGTTCTGGAGATTTACCTCCCCCGTCAGCTCGTCAAGATGCTCGTCATAGCCGTAGTAGTAAAGCCCCGTCATCGGATCCTGAAGCCTTGACTTGCCTATCATTGTCGGGTCTTCAAGCCACGACTCCGCAACCTTTATGTTCCCCGCCGTTATAAGCGCGCCCTCGGTGCTTGCGGCGAACATCGTCCTTTCGCTGTCGATATCGGCGTAATTCGCCTTATTAAACGTGTTTGCAATGGTCCTCGCAAACTCGTCAATCGCGCTCTTGAAATAAGCAATTCCGTAAGCCCCGTTCTGGTGACCCGACGCGTAAACGCCGTTGCCGTTTACCATATCGTAATAGCTCTTCAAGATACCCGAATTGAGAACCAGATCCTCGCCGCTCTCAAAGTATACAATCGCCTCTCCGTAGGTATCGTAATCCTTCATCAGAATTCTGTTGGTTCTGAAATTCTCTCCGTCAAGCACCGTCATGCCGCCCATTTTTATGGTGTACGCGCCGCTTGTAAGCCGCTGAACCTCGATATTTCCGTATGTCGCAAGCTCGTCGATATACAAATTCATCTGGTCAAGAAGCTCGTTCGGATCGTATTCATCGGGATAATGGAACTTTTCCTTAACAATCTTATCGTTAAGAACGTTCATCTCCTCCAACAGCCCGTTTACATATTCAAGAGAGTCCCTGAACTCCCCGACATACGTCTGCTCTATCTCGCAAAGCTCTTCATCATAGCTGTTAAGCAGGCGGCAGAGGTTCACGGCACTGTTCGCAACAATAGTCGCAGCCTCGGCACTGTCGGGTCTCTCGCCGGAATAGTCCTGAAGCGCGTTGAAAAACTGCTGCGTCCACCAGTGCAGACCATCGGTCTCAAAGTTGTCAAGAGCGTCCTCGATATCGGACAGAATTTTCACCGAATTCGTGGTC
>CANRIQ010000031.1 GCA_947630655.1 uncultured Clostridia bacterium
GTGAACGTGCCTGCAGCAAAGTCGGTAGCAGCAGGAATGCCGGAAGGCATGCTGGAACCAGCGTAGTAAACAACGCCGTTTACCTGACCGTTGAGCATGTAGATAGTGAACGCAGCATCCTTGAAGGTGTACTGGTCGATAACATCCTCAGCAAGAGCCTTGGAGAACTCAGTGCTGCTGGCATTCTTAGTGTTTACAGTACCGGGGAACTTGTAGTCAGTCTTAGCTGCCGCAGTCAGGGAAGACTCGGGAACAGTAGCCGTTACTTTACCGTCCTTAACAACGATCGTCCATGTCTCAGCAGTAGACGTTCTCTTTACAGAGTAGCCGTTAGTCTCCATGTTGGAAACAAATGCGGTGATAGTGCTGTTCATACCCGAAGCGGTAGAGTTAGCAGAGGTAACTCTGGACTTTGTAACCATACCCATCATGGTAGGAACGAGGATAGCAGCAAGTACGCCGATGATAGCGATAACAACGATCAACTCAACCAGCGTAAAGCCTTTTTTAGCCTTGAGGGCTTGCAGTTTCTTTACCATAGTAAAGACCTCCTTAATAGAAAAAAATTTTTTATGTATAACCCCAGCGGGGTTATATCCGTGCTTGTGAAACGACAGCAGAGCCGCGATACAGCCGCGCCGTACCGCGCCCACGGGAACTGCGGTTCCATGATGACCGCCGCCGCGCCCCAGCGAAGCGCATACGCCCGAGAAAAAACATCGTTTCGAGTTTCAGTTTTCCATTATTCGGAAATTATTCAATTGTCAAGGATTGTGAGGAAAACGGGTATGTAATCGTTTACTTCCCTTTATCCTCCTCTGTAATCACTATTATATACAATTCTGCCCTAAAAGTCAAGTGTTTTTTTGAATTTTTTTCCTCAAAACCGCAACTTTGTGAAATAGTTTTTAATTTTGTGGAATACTTTTGTCTATTTTGACCATAAAAATGACCGTTTTTGCTATGTAAACGCCGATTTGTTACAGCGTCACTCGTCAACCCCCGCGACCGCGGGCGAAGTCCCGATTATATAGCCGCCCTTTGTTATCCCGACAACATCGCTCCACGCATACGAATCGGGGGCGTGCCCGTCTTTGGGCAGGGGATAATCCGCGTCCGCGAGGGTATCGCTCGTGTCGGAACAGTACACAACATAGGTGCATTTCGCGCCGTACATCGTTATCGAAATAAACGCCCTTGAAACGCCCGAAAGCTGATCCGAAAGCTGCGCCAGCATAAGCACATCGCCGCGGGTCTCGCCCGAGGTGTCCTGCCCCTCGGAGAAGGTGCCGCCGCTGCTCCAGCTAATTCCGGAATGTCCGCCGTCCGAAAAGCTTGCCGCGTCAAGCGAAACGCACTTCCAGACGGGTTTTCCGCCGTCCTTTGACACGGTAATTTTTATCGTACTCGTCGTATTCGGCTTCACGCCCCAGCCGCCGACGTCCGCCTGCGCGAAAAACGCCTCCGCGCAGCGCGAAACCGAAGCGGCGGTGCTGTTTGCCGAGGTAACGCGCGCTTTTGCGACCATTCCGAACAAAATCGGAGTCAAAATCGCCGCAAGCACGCCGATTATCGCGATAACCGCGATAAGCTCAACCAAAGTAAATCCGTGTCTCTTCCCGAGAGCCCGAAAGCGATGTTTCACGGATAATTCCCCTTTCTAAAAGCTTAATCTCCCATTTCGAGGAAGCGTCTGTATTCGCCGAGATCCTGGCAGCGTTCGCGCGCAACAGCGTCGTTTACCTTGCCCATACGCACAAGCCTTGCGAGATCCTGGTCAAGCGTAAACATTCCGTTTTTCTTACCCGTAGCGATGGTAGAACCTATCTGGTAGGTTTTATCCTCGCGTATCTGCGAACGAATAGCGTCCGTTGCCGCCATAACTTCCAGTGCGGCGCAGCGTCCCTTGCCGTCGGCAGTCGGCACAAGCGTCTGGGAAATAATCCCGACGATAGAGCCCGCAAGCTGCGACCGGATCTGACCCTTTGCGTGAGGCGGGTAAACGCCCATTATACGGTCAATGGTGTCCTTCGCGGAGATTGTATGCAATGTAGACAGCACCAAGTGACCCGTTTCAGCGGCGGTTACAGCCGCGTCAATCGTCTCAAAGTCACGCATTTCTCCCACGAGTATAACGTCGGGGTCTTCACGGAGAGCCGCTCTCAGCGACCCCGCAAAGCTGTCAACGTCCTGACCTATCTCGCGCTGGTTTACCATTGCCTGCTTATGTGTGTGAACATACTCAATCGGGTCTTCAATTGTGATAATATGGCAGTTTTTCTGGCGGTTTATATGGTCAACCATAGCCGCAAGAGTTGTCGACTTACCCGAACCCGTAGGACCCGTAACGAGAACCAGTCCGCGCGGGTGCATAGCGAATTCTCCGAGCGTAGCGGGAAGATTGAGGTCCGCAAGCGTCGGAATATCGTCTCTCAGCAGACGGATTGCCACCGCGTGATAACCGCGCTGTCTGTAGACGTTTACTCTGTGACGGTAACCCGTCGCACTGGTGTACGAAAAGTCGGTGTCAAGACCCTTTGAAATCTGATTTTTATGCTTAATGGAGGTGATCTGGTTAATGATATTGACGATTATCGGCTCGGTGCAGTCGGGGTAACCCGAAAGCTTCCTTATCGCGCTGTGAAGACGCACAATAGGGGGCAAACCCGCCGTAAAATGCACGTCGGAACAGCCCAGATCGCGTGCCTCGTCAAGTATTCTGTTGATGTCCATAATATTGTTTGTATGTTCCACTTTGAATTCTCCTTTACTCGTTATCAGACGGTGTAAGTCGCCTTAACCAGTTCGTCCATTGAAGTCTTGCCTGCCATTACCATTTTGGTAACGTTGTCGCGCAGCAGCAGCGTGCCGTTTTTAGTAGCCTGCGCGCCGATTTCCTCGGCGGTCGCGCCCCGCGAAATAAGCTCTTTTATATCGGGCGTCGTAACGATTATCTCGTGAATTGCGGTACGTCCCGAATAACCCGCTCCGTGGCAGGCTCTGCACCCGCCGGGGTGAGGTCTGTATATCTCGATAGGTTCTGTGCGGTTCATAAGCTTAAGCTCCTCGGGGTCGGTCAGCATAAACTTTTCCTTGCACTCCTTGCAAAGCAGCTTTACAAGTCGCTGTGCGATTATCCCGACAAGCGAGGTTGCAACCATGTAGGGAGCAACTCCCATATCCACCAGACGGACGATAGTCGAAGCCGCGTCGTTTGTATGAAGCGTCGACAGCACGAAGTGTCCCGTGATAGCCGCGCGGATAGCGATGTCGGCGGTCTCGCCGTCACGAATTTCTCCGACCATTATAATGTCGGGGTCCTGACGAAGTATAGAACGCAAAGCCGCCGCGAAGGTCATGCCCGCTTTGTCGTTTATCTGGCACTGGTTTATGCCGTCGATTTTCTTTTCGACAGGATCCTCAACCGTCACTATGTTTACATTCGGCTGGGACAGCTCGCCGAGAGTCGCGTAAAGAGTCGTGGATTTACCGGAACCCGTAGGTCCCGTAACCAGCATAACTCCGTTCGGGCAGCGGATTATCTGCTTAAACATCTGGTAGTTGTAATCCGTCATACCGAGGTCAGTTATCTTACGAGTCTTATCATCGGCGGTGGAAAGCAAACGTATAACGCACTTTTCTCCGTAAACGCAGGGGATTGTCGACACACGCATATCCAGATTTACGCCGTCAATGCGCGTTCCGAAACGTCCGTCAAGCGGAATTCTGCGCTCGGCGATGTTCATTCCGCCGAGGATTTTTATACGGGTAATTATGGAGTTGTGGAACGAAGGCGGGATTTTCATATCCTGCTCGACAAGCTCGCCGTCGATACGGAAACGAATTCTCGTCCTGTCCTTAAACGCCTCTATATGAATATCCGTAACCTTCATTCTGAAAGCTGTTTCAACCATCATATTTACAAGCTTTACTATAGGAGCATTGTCTATACGTCCCTCGGACTCCGCCTGAGCAAGATCCTGCGAAAGATCCGCACTCTTGTCCGCCTCGCTTTCAAGCTCGGACATCGTGCTGTCCATTGCCTGCGACGAGTAAAACTTGTTTATAGCCGCCTCAATCTGCGTTTTTGTGGAGATCTGCGGCACAATTTCCATGCCCGTGATAACCTTCAGATCCTCGAAGATGTAGAAGTTTACGGGGTCGTTTGTCGCGACCATAAGACGGTTATGGTTGACAGAAAACGCAAAAACCGTTTTCTCCTTCGCGATATTCTCGGGGATTTTTCCGACTGCGGCGGTGTCCACCTTTACGGACGACAAGTCCACAAACGGCACCTTAAGTCTTATGGCAAGTGCCTGTGCCAATTGCGTCTCGGACACAAGCCCCATTTCCAGCATAACGTCGCCCAGCATCTTTCCGCCGCTTGCCTTCTGCTTGCTAAGCGCGTCCTGAAGCTGTTTCTCGCTGATAAATCCGCTGTTTACGAGAATTTCACCAATAGGTAAGTTTTTAACCGGTCCCGGCATGCTCAATTCTTCCTTTCGGGTAAACTTTGGTTTGCTTTCCGAAAATTTGGAAACTTTTCGGGATTTCCCTTGAAAAATCTTCGGATTTATGTTAAAATAGAGTTAATCTATTTTAAGGAGTGATTTTATGCCCACCAACCTTGTAATGCACATTTTTTACGCGGTTATGGCGTTTATTTTCGGCTCTGTCATCGGAAGTTTCTTAAACGTCGTTATCCTCCGCACGCCGCTTAAGCAGTCTATAATCACCGAGCCGTCGCACTGCTTTTCCTGCGGTCACAAGCTTGCATGGTACGATATGTTCCCGATTTTCAGCTGGATTTTCCTTCGCGGACGCTGCCGCTACTGCAAAGCGAAAATCTCCCCGCGCTATATGGTAATCGAGGCGATAACCGCCGCGGCGTACTGCCTTGCATACCTGCGGTTCGGGCTGAGCCTTGAGCTTGCGTATTCCGCGGTGCTTTTTGCGGTGCTGGTGGCGTTGTCGGGAATTGACATCGACCACTTTGAAATTCCTTACTGGTGCAGCATAACCGTCGCCGTACTGGGAATTTCCTCAATTTTCGTATTCCGCGAGACTCCGTGGCAGGAACGCCTTATTTCCGCGGGAATAGTAATCGTTCTTTTCGGCATCCTCGTCCTTATCGGAGGAATGGGCGGCGGCGACCTTCAGCTTATGGCGGGAGCTTCGCTTCTGCTGGGATACAGGGTGTTTGCCGCGCTGTTTATCGGAATTCTGCTCGGAGCGGTGTACGGAGCAGTTAAAAAGCTTCGCGACAAGAAGCACGAGAAGGAAATTTCCGATAAAATTCTTGAACTTACTAATATATGGTATAAACGTCAGCTTGACCAGAACGTTGGTTTTGTAACCGAGGGTCACGAAGACATAATTGTCGGAAGTATAAGTGACGGAAATCCCGACATTGAGTGGGAATTCCTCGAAGAAAAGGTGTGGAAGGGCTTACCCGACAAGGCAGCCTTAAGCCGTTCTCTTCGCAAAAACATCTCGGACGAGCGCGAGGGCGGATTTAGAATTTACATCCGCGGAAACGAGATAAAGAGAGTCAAATATTCACGCCGAATGGTTTTCGGACCGTTTCTCTCGGTGGGAATAGCTGCGGCGTGGCTCGTCGGAATTTATATAATCGGTTGGTATATAAGCCTTTTCCACTAAGGCTTATGCATTTTAAAACATTTCGGGGCGAGCTTCTCGCCCCGATTGTTTTACATATTTTTTGCTGTTTTACGGCGTAACGGGCGTTGTGGTCTTCATCTTTCGAGCTATGTAGTAAACATAGGTGTCGGGGTAGAAGTACATTTGTCCGTTGTCACCGGTGTAGACAGCCGATGTGCCGCTTTTCAGCATAGCATCTGTGTAGGTGTTCATCTGAATATCGGGCTGGAGCTTATAGCTCGGGTCGTCAAGCTTGATATTTCCGAGATCGGCATAGCTTACTCCTGAGAAGGTGAGAAGCGTTTTATCTCTGACCTCTTCATAGATATTGTAGCAGTCGTCCGTCAGATAAATATCGGTCGTGACCTTAAGCCCGCTTGCAAGCTTTACATCCGCGGGATCAACCTGATCCTCGGGATTTCCGCTGTCGTCCATAAGCTGGTACTGCGTGGTGTAGTTTTCAAACGAAATCACCGGGTAAAGATCGTCGTAGAAGCAGGTTTCAAAAACAGGCTTCGTTTTTGTGAAATCAAGCGCGCAGTTTGTCTGGTCAACATACTCGTTTGTGAGAACCAGCTTTTTCTTCGCGGTTTTCGGGTCGTCAAGCCAGCGCACTCCAAGGCACCTTATCTCGTAAATCTCCGTTCCGAGGTTGTTTTTGAGAGCGTCCAGCATATTCTGAAGACCCTCGCCGTTATGGTCGGGATAATCCGTGCCGTTATAGGTTTTCGACATAAGCGGGATTGAAACTCCCGCGGATGTTTGTGCGTCCGAAGGAACGGCTTGCGAAAACGTCTGCACATAAACCGCGTAACGCAGCGAACTCATAACGTAGTTATGAATTGCCTCCTCAAGCAACACCGCGCGGGCATTTTGTTCCTTTTCGCGGACGCTGTTCATAACGGGCGTTGCAAACCCGATAACGCCGATTAACAGAACGCCGAGCAGCGCGCTTGCCACGATCACCTCGATAAGGGTAAAGCCGCTTTTGTTACGCCAACGACGAAGGCGTTTTAGAAATTTCGGCATTTTTCCACCTCCGCAGATCACATGTAATTCCTTTTATAAAGGTATGCGCCGTAGATGTTGACGTGGTCGCCGTCAAAGGTGTACTTCGGAGTACCGTCGCTCTCGTACGCTTCCTTATAGTTGGGGCATGCGCTGTAAACCGCACCGCCGGAAACGATAGTATCGGCTTCTCCGTTATAACCGAACGACTCGGGCGTCAGCTCAAAATCACCGTCTCCGGCAATTTCAATGTAGAAGTTGCTGTAATTCGACGACTCAAATCTTTCGCCCTTGTTGCCTGAGCCGGCAATGGAAACACCATTATTAGAATTGTTCTCAACAAACGGCGTGCCTATTCTTATGCCGTTCGCGCCGCTTTGCTCAACGGTGTATTTGTTATAGCTGTCGTTAAGACCTAATCCGATGTTTGACGCGGTAAGTCCCGTGCTTGCAACATTCTGAACAAAACCGTTCAGATAGCCGACTTTTGTGATCGTAAGAGCCTCGTAAACATCCTCCGTATACTGTTTTCCGTCAGCGTCGGTTTTTACAATTGAGCTTGCGGCGGGATCTATCTTATCGGAGTAGAAAAACAGTCTGTACTGCGCGTAAGGAACGTCCTCGTCCTGGAAGCCCTTGCTTGCGTTTGCGGACGCACAGGTCTGGACAAAGTATCTTACGTGACCCGCAGGAAGATAATTCGCGGCGTTAGGGTCAGTGGACTGAGTGTGTTCGTCCTTTATTACACGGCACACTTTAATGAAATCAAATCTGCCCGTACCTGTAATTCTTGTGTCCATTCTTGACATCTGCGAACCGCCGTTCGTGCTTCCGCCCGCCTCTATAGGAGGAGTCTCATCCGTGCCGCCGTAATCAACGGGGGAGAGGAAGTAGTTCAGACCCTCCGCGGAGGTAAGCTCTCTCGGATCGGCAGCAGACTTGGTCTGATATGCCACGGGAGGGAGCGTCGTTCCGTCAAAGTTGAAATTCAGCATTCCCGTCGCTCCCGAATCGTCATAGTCATCGGAGCTTTTCTCAATAACGGTAAGCACCTTTTCCTGCGCCGCAAGCGCATTTGCATACTCGTTGTTATAGCGTCTCGCGCTTACCGCAAGGTTCAAAATCTGCGCAATCATTGCCGCCATAATAGCAAACACGGCGAACGCAACAATTATTTCCACAAGCGTAAAACCGCTTCGTTTTGAGTAAAAACGTTTTAACATTGCAAATTCGCCTCCTTTTAGTGCAGCTTAACCTTCCACGAAGAGTGGTTGCCAAAGTTCGGAAGCTCGCTTCCCTTGCTTTCCGTACTCATAAGGTCGGTCGGCATCTTGTCGGGCCAACATCCCACAATGGACATGTTCTGTTCGATAATATAGTCGGAAACCGTCATACCGCCCATAAGTCTTATGAAGCCGCCGCCGGAACTGTCGCCAAACGCCTTAAACGTCATATACGGCGCGTAGACATATCCAAACAGCGCGTTTAGCATGATTGTTTCGCCGTTAGCCTTTATTGACAGACGAATATCCGCGCTCTCGTCGCTGGATATAAGGAAAATGCTGGTATTCGGGTAGATAAGCTCTCCGTCCTCGGTCATTCTTGCCTTATAGTCGGGGTGACTTGCGAGGAAATTGTCAATCTCCGTCTTTCCGACGTGATTTACACATTCACCCGCGTGATCACCGCTGTATTCGGGCTGACAACTCGGACAATAATCGGAAAGTCTGCCGTGAATAGTGCAGTCTATTTCCTTCTTTGTCGTGCCGCAAATTGAGCATGCGGTGGAAGTGTCCTTCTCGCTGTATACGCAGCCGTCGCCGTCGTGGCAGTCGGTGTGAACAAACCCTCTGTAGAGTTCCGCCATATTTCCATTTTGAATCGGTCGAGGATCATATACTACCGCGCCGTTGTCAAGCGTCGTTTCCGTGCCGCCTCCGAGAACGAACCAGCCGTAGTGCATCATCATCTGCATATTGCTGTCCTGATATGTTACGCCCTTTGGAACATCGATAACAACAGAGCCCTTGCCCTTTACTATGATATTCACGGACTCGTCCCAAGCAAGTGCGTCGGGCTTCCAGGCAAATGTCTCGTTTCCTTCGGTTATATCAAGGTCTTTATTAGGTTTAACTCGAAGTGTAACGGTGTTGTCGGGGTCGTCGCCCGTATCGATAAGTACCGTGTAGGTTCTGTAGGGCATCCAGTCGTCAGCCGACGGCTCATACACGACATCTCTTATAACAAAGCCCTTGCCTTTATATTCGGTATCGGACACCTTAGTCGCAGAGCAATCGCTGTAAGTAAGCTTGAAAGTAGGCTTGGGATTGGACTGCGATTTACTGAACTTTATGGTAACTTCCTTGCTCGGATTGTTCAAGCCGGGAATTTGATCATCGTCGATTATCCACTTATAGTAGATATTCGTTGCGGTTCTCCTGTCAAGCTCTTCAAGCATCTGCGCCCTTGTCATAAATCCCTGCGAAGCAACGCTGTCATCCCACGAACCGGGAGACACGCCGTTTATGCCGCCGTCGTTGCCGAGTTTCACTGCATTGCTGCATCTTACTTTTGAAAGATTTGCCCACACGCCGTCAACATACACCGTGCCGTTTACAAAATAGTTACTACTGTCAAGGTCGATAAAACTATTTATGTACAAATTTCCGTTGATATAAACATTGGAGTTGCTTATACCGCCGCCGCCGTTAAAATGAGCGTCTCCGCCTATCATAACGGTACTTTTCTCACCGTTTATGGTTGGCAGAATTAAAGGATTATTAAAATTGGAAATATAATCGCCTCTTATTGCATAGGTAAGAAGCTTATTTACATATGGATCAATTCCCAGATATCCGTTGGATACCAGCGAACCGCCCGTCGAAAGGTCGCCGTTTACCTTCATTGCACCATCTGTATATGCCTTTACAACGGTTTTTTCATTATCGAAAAATACGTCCGTCTCGTAAGCTCCCCTCGTCAGGAAAACGTCGTTCGGAACGTAACCCGTCGCTGCGAAAATCTGCGTCGGCGCAGGAGGAGCCTCCTTTGCTTCTACAGGCGCGTAAACTATAGTATGGCGAGCCTCCTTCACCCCGTTTACGGAGGTGGTCACAACAACGTCATAGGTCTTTCTTGTAACGCCGTTTACAGTCTCGTCCTCAAGTCTCGTAGCGGTAACCGTGTACGCGCCAAGCTGCGTATCATAGTCCTCAGTGCTTTCAATACCGCCCGTTTTACCAAATGCCTCAAACCCGTTCGAGCCCGTGGTTACGGAATCTCCGGGGTTTGTCAACCCGCTTAAAAGAGTGCCGAACTCGGAAAGCGAGCCGTCGTTCAAGCCGCCTATCAGCGTATCCGAAATGGACACCGCCGACTGGTACGACTGCTGCTGATTAAATGTCGCGTACTGCGTCGAGCGCGAAGACACAACCGAGAAGTACATCGCCATACAGCAGATCATAAGCGCGGTCATGGTACTAAGCACCATAAACAGCGCGCTTCCGCGGCAACTCAGATATTTTCTGAGAGTATGTGCCATGATTTCCTCCTTACTGTCAAAATACCGTCCCGCAAGGCGTTATTAAATGCCGTCCTGAGCGTTAAGCTGCGCGGTGGGATCCTGCATGCGCTCGATGCTGTAGAAAATAAGCGATGTGTCCATCTCGTAGTAATAATCGCCTGCGGACAAATCATTATCCGTTTCTTCTCCCTCTCCGCCTTGCGCGGGAGCCTCGGGACGTTCAAGATTGCTTTGACCGCTTATCGAAGCAAGAGCGTCATAACCCGCCCCGTTAGCTGTCTCGCTGATAGTTTCATTTATAAGATTGCTGTAGAATTCCGTAACATTTCTTTCCGAAGGACCTTTGCTGTACTCTATCGTCATTTGCGTAAGCATAATCGCTTTTCTGGTATCGGTATCGCTTTCCTTTTTGGTGTATGTATTCACCTCATCGCAGAAATCGATAAGATCCTCGTTTGTAAGTCCGCGAACCGTAAAGGACACCGTGCTTGCGCCGATTTCCTGCGAATCGCTTAACGCTTCCATAATCTTCAGCTGACGCGCGAGAAGATCGGTCTCCTCCTGAGTAGCCTCAACGCCCTGCGTCGCATAGGTCTTAAGAGCGTACTCAACCGTCGCGGGAGTGTAGAACGTCGCAGCAAGCGTTCCTGTCTCGGGAGCCCCGACCACAACATCCTCTATAATTACATTGGACGTGCACCCGAGGATAAATTCTCTGAGCGCGTTGTCCGCCTCGTAATCCTTAAGCTCGGGGAAGAACATATCCGCCATATGCTCGCCCTCTTTATACGCTTCGAGAATTTGATCTCTCAGCGGACCCTTGCGGGCAGCCTTATCCTTTGCCTCCTGAAGCTCAAGGATCTTTGTCGCGAGAGTCTCACCGGTAGAAGCAGCCGATTCGAACTTCGGCTTGATAAGCAAAAACCCTCCGAGTGCCAGAATTACGATCGCCAAAATTATCAGCGCGCCTATACGTTCTTGTTTACTGAGCTTCATTGCCGGTCACCTCCGTGTTGTTTTCTTCAGCCCCGTCTTCGGGGAAATCCGCATCGATATCAACATTCACTTCATCGCTTCCGGGCTGAAGATTCATGGATATTTCAAACGAGAATATGGTATCAACCACAGAACCCTTCAAAACCTCATTTTTGCGTGTAAGATCGTCCGTGCTGCCGTAATTGTAGTGTGCGGAGCCCTTCCGGATCTCGTCGAGAATAGCAAGCGTTCCGTACTCATCAAGATTGTCCTTTGTAAACCCTGTGTATTCAACGCCTACAAAGTACGGCTGACCATACTTATTTAATACGGTAGTATTGAGAGCCTCGATATATCTTGCGGGAATGGACGCGGGGTTGCCCTTGCACATGCCTCTGAGCCTTACCGTCACCTTATCGCCCTCTATCGTCACCGATTCGACGTCGAGGAACTCGTTTTGTTTCAGAATGCTTCCCGAATAATCAAGATTTCCGTTTTCATTCTCGAGAATGCTTACAATCGGGTAATATCTTCCCGTTTTGGCGTCGGGAGTTTTAAGCTTCGGCAGCGGCTCTCTTATCTTATCGATAACCAGCGACTGCGCCTTAGGCTGATATTCAAACAGCATTTTCGCCTTATTAACGGTGTTGTTGTAATTCTGGAAGCCCGCGAGCATAGTGTCTCTCAGATCAACGATAGTGCAATCGTTTTTAAGCACGGGATCGTCAATCTGCGCCTGCGTCTGATTTATCTGGGTTTTCAGCGAATTTTCCCAGATGCTTGCGCCGAGATAAACCGCTCCGACAAGCGCGGCAGAGCCCACAAGCGTTCCGAGCAGAGCCATCATAAACCCGCCCGAGCCCTTCGACTCCTTCGCGGAGGTAGCCTCCAGAAGGTTGATGTGCTCAAGCTCTTTATCGCGGCGATAAAGCGCGCCTATCGCATTCGCGAACTTTGTAAAGTCGAACTGCGCCGAGGAGCTTATCGTATTCGGCATGGAAAGCATATTCGACGGAACATTGAACGACGAAATCGCGTTCGAGATTTCAATAAAGCTGTCAATCTCTCCGTAGAACAGGATTTCCTGAAGCGGCTTTGAATTCTTTCTCTGTCTGATGAACTGAATCATTCTGAACAGGTTATCGTAAACCGCCCTTGTAACATAGTCGGGAGCGTTTTCGTAATCGTTGGGGTCGATGTTCGAGAAACGCGAGAACGCAAGCTGATTATCCTCGTACAGGTTCATATTGAGGAAGTTTTTATCGATCTGGATAAGCAGCAGCGGCATTCTCTCCGCCATCTTCGGAGTGTTGATGATAAGGCGGGTTACGGAGTTGTTGGAGATATTAACGCCCTTAAGCTGCAAACCGATGTGCGAGAACAGCCTTACATAGCCGTCAACCAGTCTCTGCGGGCACGCCGCCGCGATTACCTTAAGCATCTTGTTTTTCTCGGCGTCCTCGGTCTCGCCCGCTATGGTAAATGATATGTTGTAATCATTTGTAACGTTCATCTCGGACTGGATCATAGCCTCAATGATAGCGGGGTTTTTCATGTTTTTGGGCTTTGCAACCGTCATTTCCTTGTAGACAATGGAGCTTGACGTAATGGAGACAATTGCCTCCTTTTCCTTGATATCCCTCGATTTGATAATGTCGTTAAGCTCCGCCGCAACCATAGGAACGTCGGTAACATAACCGTTTGAAACCATTCCCGGCGAAAACTCGCGCATATCCGCGTCCTGAATACGGATTTTGTTTCCGCTGTGAACGCCTCTTACCAGTTTTACCTGTCTGTCGGTAATATCTATTGAAAGCATATCTTCACCTCATACATATTTTAATAGTTATCCGAAGCCTCTCGAATTAAGAAATGTTCGTCATGCTGCCGTAGAGCATCGGGAACATACCCGCAAGGAACAAGCCTATCGCGATACCCATTATGATAATCATAAGCGGTTCCATAAGTCCTACGAGCTTTGAAATAGCGGAGTCCGCTTCTTCATCGTAATAATCGGCAGCCTTGGTAAGAATCGTGTCCAGAGTACCCGATTCCTCGCCGACGTAAATAATTGAGGTGAACATGCCCTCAAAAATTCCCGTTTTCTCAATCGCCTTCGACATGCTCTCGCCGAGCTTTATGTCGTTTACAACGTCCTCAAAACGCTTTCTTACGTACATATTGTTTACAACGGAAACGGACTTCTCGATACACTCAACCATCTGAAGACCCGCGCCGTAAAGGTTGGACATATTTCTCGCGAACGTACCGGTATACATCGTCGCGACAAGCTTTCCGACCTTCGGTATTTTCAGCAGCATCTCGTCCATTCTAAGCCTCGTAGCCGGAGTTTTAAGCAGCAGCATAATGCCGAACACGAGAGCGAAAATAACGATAACGTAAACGTACCAATAACCGGTAAGCGAACCCGAGAACGCCATCAACGCCTTTGAAAGCGCGCTCATGTCCTCCTCCGCCATCATCTCGCCGAACATCGGCAGAATGACCGCGAACATCATAATGATTACCGCAATAAGTAAAACCAACAGCACCAACGGGTAAATCATCGCGGATTTCGCCTTGTTTGCGGTCTTGTTGGCGTTTGCATAGTGGTCGGACAGACGGTTAAGCATCTGGTCAAGAGTACCCGAAGCCTCGCCCGCGGCAACCATGCTGACAAACATCTCCGGGAAAACGCCCGGCTTCGAGTGAAGAACGTCCGAGAAAGATTTACCCTTCTGAACCTCCTCGTAAATGTCAAGCAATACCGCCTTCGCCTTTTTGTTTTCCTGCTGCTCCTGCAAAATGTGCAACGCCCTTACCAGCGACAGACCCGCCGACGTCATGGACGCCAACTGTCGGCTGATAAACGAAACCTCTTTCGTTTTGAACTTATACTTTACGTCTCCGCCTCCGCCGCCTAAGTTGCGGTAGCTGGTGACATAAAGCTTTCGTTCCCTCAGCTTCATCTGAAGATCCTTGTAATCCTCCGCAAGCTCCGACCCTCTGACGGTTTTACCGTTGGCGTCGGTGGCAACATAAGAGAACCTATCCACCTGAAAACCTCCGTTCCCCAAAATCTGGTTGATTGATACAGAGCGGTATGCCGTTTTTGGGCGCAATTTACCCTACCCGCTCTTGTAGTTATAACAATTATACCATAAACGCAAATTTTTTTCAAGTGTTTTCCCCGCAACTTTTTCAAATAATCCCCTAAAAAACGGCATTTTTGGTGTAGAATTTCAACATCAACTTATGTGCATTTTACACAAAAAATCCCTATAGAACCCCCTGTTGCCGAGCATTTGGGGAAATTTCGGGAGAATAACACCAAATGTTCTTGATTTTGGTAAAAAAATATGTTATAATGAATTTGCCTGTATGAAAAGCCTGCGGCTTTTCGGCAAATTCATTGAAACACAAATTGGTTCGCGGTGCGAACCGGCGGCGTTGCCGCCTTCCTTGCCTTCGGCAAGGATTTGTGTTATAATAGAGTTAAACTTGCGAATTCAAAAGCAAAGGAGAACAGATATGATCGATAAAACATTGCTGAAAAACGACTTTGAGGACATTCTGCGCGATTTCCACCTGCAAGGGAAAAAGCGCACCCCCGCCGACCTCCACAACGCGCTTTCCCGCGCGATTATGAAGCAGGCTGTCCCGATGATGAATTGCAGCGCGCCAAGCGGCAGAAGCGCGTCCTACCTCTCGATGGAATTCCTCGTGGGGCGCGCGGTATACAACAATATCTTGTGTCTGGGGCTTACCGATTACGCCGAGGAGCTTCTCCGCGGCGCGGGCGGCTCGCTGTCGGATTTTGAGGAAATTGAGGACGCAGCTCTCGGAAACGGCGGCTTAGGGCGGCTTGCCGCGTGCTTTCTTGACAGCGCGGCGACCATGAAGCTCCCGCTTACGGGTTACGGAATACGCTATAAGTACGGGCTTTTTAAGCAGACTATCGAAAACGGCTTCCAGAAGGAATACGCCGACGACTGGACGCGCTTCGGAGACCCGTGGAGCATCCGCGCCGAAAGCGACGTTGTAACCGTTCATTATTCTACGGGCGATGTAAAAGCCGTGCCGTATGATATGCCGATTTTCGGGTTCAAAAACGACTTTGCGGGGACGCTGCGCCTGTGGCAGGCGG
>CANRIQ010000032.1 GCA_947630655.1 uncultured Clostridia bacterium
GGCAGCCCCGACGCCGACGAATGGGCATTGTACCGCGATTACAAGGCAATTCGGCGTATGAAGAGGAGTATGGATAAATGACGCATATTTCGGGTTATATACAGGCGGCAATTTTCGCGCTGATTTTTATGCTGTTTATAAACGGCGAAATAGGAAGCGTGCTGTTGTACGTTCTTGTCGGCGCAAACGTGCTGTCGATAGCGGTGCTTTTAATATCGAAAAGGCGTTTTACCGCCGTGCTTCACAGCCTTTCGGGAACTGTCGAAAACGGGAAAAATGTCGAGTTTGAGGTGACTCTTAAAAAGAAGGGATTTTGCTTTATTCCGTTTGTTGAAATCTGCATAGAAGCGGAAAATCCGATACACCTGCGAACCTCGCTGTTGTTCCGCAAAAGCGTGACGGTGACGGGGGCGTTCCGCGCGGCGCACAGCGGGCTTAACGTCATCAAAATGGACCGCGTTTATGTAAGCGATTTTATGGGGGATCTGCGGCTGTCCGTTTCGGCTGACCAGACCGCGCAGATGGCTGTTTTGCCGAAAATTATCGAATACGACGGACCCGAAGTCCCGCCGAATATGCTTCCCTCGGAGGAGGAAGAAACGGAAGAGGGCGTTTCGGTGCGGCAGGGCGGTATGCCGGGGTATGAACACCGCGAATACGCTCCGGGGGACTCTCCGCGCCGCGTGAATTACAAGCTCTCCGCGAAAAAAGGGAAGCTTATGGTGCGAATGGACGAAAGCAACGGAAGCGCGTCGACAAATCTCTACATTTCCGAAAACGCTCTGCCCGTTTGCTGCGATAAGGCGTTCGCGCTGGCAAGCAGGCTTGTAATTCACGGCGGAACTGTAAAAATTACCCATAAAAACGACAGCAGAACCGCCTCCACGCCCGAAACCCTAGACCGTATGCGCGAGTGGCTGGCGTTTCGGGAATTCGCCGGGGAGGTTCTCCCCGAAACGGGCTCTCCGCCCGAGGATACCGCGGTGGTCTTTTCGGGGGACGGAAATATCACGGCTGTTCCCGCACATTGAGTTTTGTACAAGTTGCATAAAAATGTTCGGTTGAAATAGTAATAATTCTCCAAAAACGTCAGGTTGTTTCAAAACTTCTTGCAAAAAGGAAGAAATTGATATATAATAAGATTATGGTAATCCGAATACTTTCAAGGAGGATAATTCTATGGGCATTAAACTTTGCGACAGATATCTCAAAAGCTTTGTGAGAGATCACGAGCTTGCGAATATCGCTCCCGCGGTAAAAGCCGCTCACGACACGCTGGAAAGCAGACAGGGTCCCGGAAACGATTTTCTGGGCTGGGTCGATCTTCCCGTAAATTACGACAAGGCGGAGTTTGAGCGCATAAAAAAGGCAGCCGCTAAGATAAAGAGCGACAGCGACGTGCTTATCGTTATCGGCATCGGCGGCTCGTATCTCGGCGCGAGGGCGGCGATTGAGGCTTTGCGTTCGCCGCTGTATAATCAGCTTAAAAAGGACACTCCCGACATCTATTTCGTCGGGTGCAGCTTAAGCCCGACCTATCTCAGCGAGATTATTTCGCTGGTTGAGGGGCGCGATTTCTCGGTGAATATCATCTCGAAGTCGGGAACGACTACCGAGCCCGCTCTGGCGTTCAGAATTTTCCGCGATATGCTGGTTGAAAAATACGGCGAGGAGGGCGCGAAGGGCAGAATTTACGCGACGACAGACAAGGCTCGCGGAACGCTTAAGGAGCTTTCCGACAAAATGGGCTATGAGACGTTTGTTATCCCCGACGACGTCGGCGGAAGATTTTCCGTTCTTACGGCGGTGGGATTGCTGCCGATTGCCTGCGCGGGGTGCGATATCGACGCGCTTATGAAGGGTGCGGCGGACGCGCGCGGAGAATACAGCGTGTGCGACCTTGAAAAGAACGACTGCTATAAATACGCGGCTTACAGACAGCTTCTTTATAAAAAGGGCAAGAGCGTCGAGATGCTGATAAGCTACGAGCCTGCGTTCCAGATGATGGCGGAGTGGTGGAAACAGCTCTACGGCGAGAGCGAGGGCAAGGACAACAAGGGCATTTACCCGTCAAGCGCGGTTTTCTCGACTGATCTTCACTCGCTCGGGCAGTTTGTTCAGGACGGGTCAAGAATTATGTTTGAGACGGTGGTTCAGTTTGCAAAGCCGCAGAAGGACCTCTTTGTAAAGGACGACCCGAACAACATCGACGGACTGAATTTCCTTTCCAATCAGAATATGTCCGTAGTCAACCGCAAGGCGTTTGAGGGAACGGTTTTGGCGCACACCGAGGGCGGCGTTCCGAACATCGTTGTCGAGGCAGACGAGCTTAACGAATACGAGCTGGGGTATATGATCTACTTCTTCGAGAAGGCGTGCGCGATTTCGGGCTATATGCTCGGCGTAAATCCGTTCGATCAGCCCGGCGTTGAAAGCTATAAGAAGAATATGTTCGCTCTGCTCGGAAAACCCGGCTATGAGGAACAGAAAGCGGCTCTTGAAAAGAAACTCGGGCTGTAAAATAAATTAAGACGGAGGAAATTTTTTATGGTTAAGATTATTACGGGCAAAAGAGGTTCGGGCAAGACAAAGATCCTTATCGACGCTATCCACGAGGCTGAAAAGCAGTCAAAGGGCAATGTTGTCGCAATTCAGAAGGGTTCTTCGCTTAACACCGATATTACCTATAAAGTGCGCCTGATAAACATCGAGGACTATGCGGTTGAGGGCATGGACGCGTTTTACGGCTTTATTGCGGGAATTCTCTCGTCCGACCACGACTGCACCGATATTTTCGTGGACGCTACTCTTAAAATCACGGGCAGGGATTACGACAAGCTGGGCGAGATGTTTGACAAGCTGGTAAGGATTACCCCCTCCACCACGGTTACTCTCACGGTTTCGGAGGATAACAGCGAGCTTCCCGAGAGCGTCAAGAAATTCGCCTGATGTGATAATTTGAAATTTTTTCAAAAACCCCCTTGACAAGTGGGAAGCGGTGTGGTATAATAATTTCTAGGATTTTTCCGTTAAGAAGCATAGAGGTCGGCGGTTTGCGTCTTAAATGATCTTACTTCTTACTTCTAAATATCTTACTTCTAAAAGGGGGTTTCAATAATGGCAGTTCCGAAGAGAAAAGTATCCCGTGCAAGACGTGATAAGAGACGTTCCGCGGTGTGGAAGATCTCCGCGCCCGCTTTCTCGCGCTGCAAAAACTGCGGCGAGCTTAAACTCGCGCACAGAGTTTGCGGAAATTGCGGTTATTACAAGGATAAGGCAGTCGTTGTTAAAGAGGCTGACTGATTTTGTTGTACGGATATGAAAACATACAGGCTTAAGCACGGCTTGAGCCTGTTTTGTTTTTTACGGACAAATTTGCACAGAATTTTCGGGGAAATTTGCAAAATTTTGTTCAAAAGCACTATTATTTTTTGTGTAATCGTGTAAGTTTTAAAAAATCGCTTGACGAAATAAGTGCTTTTGTAGTAAAATAGTTATTAGAGATAAGGGACGGGCAAGGACGAAAATGCGCGTCTGAGTAAAATCCGCGCTTTTGGGCTCCCAATTTTGCCAAACATAATCTTTTTTGGAGGCGACTACTATGGAAAAAAAGAAAATCGGCGTATTGACAAGCGGAGGCGACTCCCCCGGAATGAACGCGGCGGTCAGAGCCGTGACCAGAACCGCTATCTACAAGGGATTTGAGGTTGTCGGAATTCTGCGCGGGTATAACGGACTTCTCAACAGCGAGTTCAGAACGCTTACGAGGGGTTCTGTTTCCGATATTATCCAGCGCGGCGGCACGATGATTTACACCGCAAGGTGCCCCGAGTTTAAAGAGTGGGAGAACATCATGCGCGCAAAGGAGATCTGCGAGCGCGAAAATATGTGCGGTATTGTAACCATCGGCGGCGACGGCACGTTCAGGGGCGCGGCTGATCTGTCAAGGGCGGGCGTTCCGTGTATCGGCATACCCGGCACTATAGACAACGATATTCAGTGCTCCGAGTACACAATAGGTTATGACACCGCGATGAATACGGTGGTTGAGCTGATAGACAAGCTGCGCGACACAAGCCAGTCTCACGAGAGATGCGCAGTAGTCGAGGTTATGGGCAGACATGCGGGTCATATCGCGCTGTCGACGGGACTTGCCTGCGGAGCGACAGCGGTTATCGTGCCCGAAATGCCGCATGATATGGACGCGATTATCGCTCGTATCAAGGAAGTCCGCGCTATGGGCAAAAAGCAGTTTATAATCGTGGTTGCCGAGGGCGTTGGCGGCGTTGACAAGATTGCTAAGGAAATTCAGGAGGCTACGGGCATCGAGTCGAGGGCGACTGTGTTCGGTCATGTTCAGCGCGGCGGCTCGCCGACGGTCCGCGACAGGGTAATGGCTTCCGAAATGGGCTATTATGCGGTTGAGCTTCTTGAAAAGGGCATCGGAAACCGCGTTGTAGGCTACAAGGACGGCAAGGTGTACGATGTTGATATTCAAGAGGCACTTTCCATGAAGAAGCCGTTTAACGAACGCCGCTATAAAATCTGCAACGAAATCAATTTTTAAGAAGTAAGAAATAAGAAATAAGAGGTAAGAACTACAAATCGACAGGAGAACACGAATGCTCTCTGTTATCTTACAAGTTCTTTCCGCCGCAGGCGGATAGCACGGCTTACCTCGAGAAGGGAAAACGACATGGCAGGACCATCTTATGACAGACTCCGCGAGCTTACGGATATGATAGAAACCGAGCCTTGCACGGAGGAAGAAAACAGGCGGTTTGCCGAAATGCTCAAAAACGGAGGGCAGCTTCCGGAGGGGGTAGCTCGTTCCGCGCAGGACGATAAGATTTTCTTTCACATAAAAGAAATCATACCTCCCGAAAAGGAGCAGATGTACGTTCTTATGAGGATTTCTAAGGATCTGCATTTCATAAGCACGCTTTTTGGGGTAATGTTGGCTTTGGGTATAATTTCAGCCCTAGCCGCATTGCTTTTCGGACTTTAGAGGTAAGAAATAAGCCGCCCTATCCGCCTGCGGCAGATAGGGCTTACAAGAGGTAAGAAAGAGGTAAGAACCACAAACCCTTAGGAGATCACGAATGCTCTCTGTTATCTTACTTCTTATATCTTACCTCTTACATCTAAACGAACAGAGTAGGGAATTCCGCGTTAAGTGCCGCCCGAACGGAGAGTTGTCGGACGGACGAAAAGCAGTACGCTTGCGGTGGAGTTTCCGCATCTCGCTGTACATAACCGAATAAGAGCCGTTGTGCTTATTTATTCCTTTGTGTATAACGAAAAGGAGGATAAGACAATGGCTTTTTTCGACAAATTCAAAAAATCGGCGCAGGAGCTTAAAAGCCTGCGCTGCATAGCCGTGACGGCGATATTGATAGCACTGGATCTGGTGCTGAAATTCTTTTTGAATGTTCAGATTACGGAGGATCTTAAGATAAGCTTTGCGTTCGTCGCAATTGCGGCTATCGGTATGCTGTACGGTCCGACGGTGTGCGCGCTGTCCTGCGTTGTGACGGACGTGCTGGGATTTCTGCTGAAGCCCACGGGCAGCTTCTCTCCGTTGTTTACGCTGGTGGAGGTTGCGGGCGGCGTGCTTTACGGGCTGTTTTTGTACGGATTTTCGCCCGTGAAGCCCGATTTTTCAAGCGGGAAGAGCTTTTTCGGCTCAATTTTTTCAAACAAATTTGCGGCACTCAGGATTATCCTTGCGAAAATATCCGTTGCCGTGGTGTGCAACCTTATTATGACGCCGCTGTTTATTACAATACAAAAGCAGGCGGAGTCGGGCGTGTTCGACAGCGGCGTGTTCTGGGCGGGATTTTTGTCGAGAATAAGCACGCGCGTCGTTAAAAATCTTATAGAAACGCCCGTTCATATATTGATATTGTTTTTGACGCTGTTCCCGATCTGGGCGGCGTATAAGGCTATTTTCAGAGAGAAAAAATACACGGTTTAGAAAGGGAATATTATGACAAAACTCGGATTTATCGGCGTTGGAAATATGGGCAGCGCGATTATCAAGGGAATTAACGGGAAGCTCGGGAATACGGCGGTGTTCGCGTATGACGCCGACCCCGCGAAGCTTGAGAATTTGCGGCTGTTCGGCGCAACCGCCGCGGCAAGCGTGCTGGATATTGCGAAAAGGTGCAGTTATGTGCTTATCGCCGTAAAGCCGCAGCAGCTTGACGAGGTTCTTGCTAAGATAAAAGAGGCGGATAACGAGGATCTGGTTATAATTTCCATTTGCGCGGGAATTTCGGCGGAGTATATCCGCGAGAGAACCTTCCCGAAAGCGAAGGTTGTTCCCGTTATGCCGAATACGCCGATGATGCTGGGCGCGGGAGCGTCGGCTCTGGCGCAGTGCGAGGGCGTTTCCGACGCGGAATTTGCGTTCGCAAGAAAGGTTATAAGCTCCTGCGGAATAACCGAGATTGTCCCCGAGGACAAGATGAAAGAGGTTATTGCGATAAACGGAAGCTCTCCCGCGTTTATTTATCTGTACGCGAAGGGCTTTGTTCAGTATGCGGAGAAGGTCGGAATTGACAAGGACGCGGCACTGCGGCTGTTTGCACAGTCGCTTATCGGCTCGGCGAAAATGCTTACAGAAAGCGGCATGACGGTGGACGAGCTGATAAAGCAGGTGTCCTCGCCCGGAGGGACTACTCTTGCGGGGCTTGAAAAGCTGTACGAGGGGAAGCTCCTCGACACCGCCATAAGCGCGTGCGAAGCATGCACAAAACGCGCATACGAGCTTGGCGGAGAAAAAAAGTGATTTTCGGATTTGTCAATGGCAGGACGGTGCGGTTTTTCCGCGCCGTTTGCTTTTTTGTGCAAAGTATACAAAAATTCACGTCAAAAATTGTATTTTACCCTCGGATTTTTTGGGTTTGGCTCGGTTTTGGCAGGTGCAGCCCTTGACAAATCGCATTTTTTATTGTATTATAAGTAGGGGAAGTGTTTCTTTAAATAAAATTTAAATTCCATGCAAAAATGAGGTCGTCAAATGCGTTTTGGCAGCGTTGAATTTTTTAAGGCGTTAATTAAAACAGTGCTTGCTGTTTTGTTTTTCGTTCCGCTTGCCGCGGCGATTGTTCTGGGCGTGTTTTTCTTCAGGAATAACAGCGAGCTGAAAAAAACACGCGCCGAAAACGAGCGTCTTGCGACAATTTCCGATGTTCTTATAGAACAGCGCGCGGGTACAGCCGAGGATTTTTTTGAGATATTCAGCAAAAGCAATATCCCGTATGAACAGCTTGTTGCTCTTATGAATAAGGACAAGGCTCTCGACGCCGAGTCTCTTTATAATATTATGTCGGGAGCGGGAATTTCCGACGCGGATATCATTTCCGCCGCCGCATCAAAGCATACCGTAAGCGGCGAAAGCTTCTACGCTATTATGAGCGCGAACGGCATTTCCGATAAGGATCTGCTGCTGGCGGTGCTTAAGCGCAACGGCGGCAATTCCGACGGGATCTACAAGCTTCTGAAGGAGTGCGGGCTGTCCGATTCGGATATCGCCGCGCTTATTAAGGGGAGCGGCTCTGTTTCAAGCTCAAGCTCTCAAAGCTCGGAAAATTCCGGGAATACGGAGAGTACGCAAAGCGCCGGGAGTACGCAAAGCTCTCCCGAGAGCAATCCCAACCCCGCGGAAAACAGCGAGTACGCGCAAATTCACCCGGATATGACGGTGAATGTTCCCGCGGAATATGTCCGTGAACAGGGAACGGTTTATCTTACGTTTGACGACGGTCCTTCGCAGAATACCGACACGATTTTGTATATGCTTCGGCAGAACAACATTAAGGCTACGTTTTTTGTTGTTCCGACAAGAACCGAGGCTTGTTACGCGGAGCTTCGCGCTATCGCGGCGGAGGGGCACGCAATAGGCGTTCACAGCGCGAGCCACGAATATGAAAAAATTTACGCGTCGGTGGAGGCGTTTCTGGACGATTTTTACGATGCGTGGGATATTATACGCGACGCTACGGGGATTTCCACGCAGATTTTTCGATTTCCGGGCGGAAGCAAGAATGATTTTGACGAAAAGACTCGCGACGCTATAATCGCGGAGATGACGCGGCGCGGGTTCAGATATTACGACTGGAACGTCGACAGCGGCGATGTCGACGGGGCGACCTGGACGGAGATGTACAACTCCATTCCGAGAGATATAAAAAATCAGTACCGTTCCGTCGTGCTTATGCATGACACCTCGTACAACGCCGTTCTGGTGCTGGAGGACGTTATAAAGGTGCTTGTAAACGAGGGATATAAATTTGACAGGATAAACGATGATACTATGCCCGTGCAGTTTATCGGGCCGTTCTCGTAAAATATGAAAGGAATGTGCTATGGGAATTAAGGATAATTTTTCACAGGCGGTTAAAGAGCTTTGGAAAAAAGACGGTCAGAACGACAATTCGGCGCAGAAGCCCGCCCAGCCAAGCGAGCTGGATAAATATTTGCGTCAGCAGGACGAACAGCAGGCAAAGCCTCCCGTTCAAAATGCGAGCGTTGAGGTGAACAGCAGCGGCGTTCCGCTGGAAACTCCGTATTATCCTAATCAGGCGGGGGCTGCACAGCAGAATGTTCAGCCGAATGTTCAACAGCAGCAGGTTCAGACCCCTCCGCCTCCCGCTCCCGAGAGCGTCGGCGGGGTAAATCAGAATGTCCGCAACGCACAGCAGGCGGCACAGGCACAGCAGGCGCAGTTTGGGCAGAATGTTCAAAATAATCCGCAAAATCCCGGGCAAAATACTATGGGCGCGGCGGCTCCGACAATCGGCGCGGGCGGCGTTGGCGTTACGGGCGGAATGGGCGGATATGGTCAGGGAGCTCCGGCAGGAAACGGCGTTCAGGGCTATCAGGGAATGCAGGGAGGTCAAGGAGGTCAGGGCGGAAACGGCGGCTACGGTCAGGGCGGAAACGGCGGCTACGGTCAGGGCGGATATGTTCCGCAGGCTCCGCAGGCGTCCAACGAGACCGAGGAAATTACGATTATCTCGAAAAATACCGCTATTGACGGAAATGTCCGTTCGCTTGCAAATATGCAGATTGACGGAAATATCAAGGGTAATGTCGAAACGACCCGCAATATAGATATGAGCGGCAAGATAATCGGGGATATTACCTGCAACAATGCGGGAATGAATTCCGCGGCAATGCAGGGGAACGTGTCGCTTAAGGGCAGAATGAAAATGGACCGCGACACTATACTTATCGGGGATCTTTCGTCGCAGTATGCCGATATTAACGGCAGAATACGCGGAAAGCTTGATATTGTCGGAAAAGCGGAGCTTAAGCGCGACGCTATTGTGTTCGGGGATATAAACGCTTCGACAATCGCCGTGACCGACGGCGCGATTATTCAGGGGTATGTGAATACCACGTTTTTGTCCAAAGAGGACAGCAGGAACGTGTTCCCCGACGCTATTTCCCTCGACAGCAAGGAAGGCAAAACGGGCGCGCCTTCGGGTACGCCGAATTCCTGACGGAGTTTAATTTTTAGTATAGTCTTGAAAGGCGTTTTTTGATGAGCAAGGGTAAGAAAAAAAGTAGCAATGCCGCGCTTGTCGCGACGATTATTGTGGCACTGGCGGCGATTGCGGCGATAGTAATTCTGCTGGTTATGATGAGCGGCAGAAATACGGAGGAGCCCTCCTCCGATACGGGATTTCATGCGTCGCAGGAGCTGTTTGACGAGTGTCTGTACAGCGCGCACGATCTGGTGGGCAACAATTATAAAATAATAAAGCTTTATATTACCGAGGGTCTGCCTCACGAAGACGAGCCCTACGGGAACGAGCCCGAGGACGGCATTTATACCGTCGCTTCCGAGGAGTATACCTCGCTTTCGCAGATTGAAGAGCTTGTAAAGTCGGTGTATACGGAGGAAATTGCCGATACAATTCTCCATAAAATGGAGGTAACGACGCAAAGCGGTTCTAAAGAGAGCCTTGAGGTCTATAAAAACCGCGATGTTTTCGGGGAGACATTCCTTGGGATTGACGCGAAATTCAAGCCCGATGAAGGCTACACAAAGGACTGGTCGTCCTGCTTTCTGGAGGTTGTCCCGAAAAGCGAAACGGAGTGCGATCTGACGGTATATATCGACGGGATAAAGCCCGAAGAAGCGGCGGCTCACCCCGAGTCGGTAATTACGACGCATATGACAAAGCTTGAGGGCGGCTGGCGTCTGACAGAGATTTTGAAGTAATTCGGGTGTACTCGCCGTATGAAAAAGAATGAAAACCCGTTTGCGGTCTACGCGAAGGTAAGCCAGCTTGCGTTTGTAATAATCGCGCCGCTGCTGCTGTTTTTGTGGGGCGGAAGCGCAGTTGTAAAGCATTTCGGGCTGCCCGAGTGGGTGATGGGAATTTGCGTCGCGCTGGCAATAGTGTTTATGCTGGGCGGGGCGGTGAATTACCTTGTGACGCTTATCCGCTATTATGAAAAGCAGGACAAGGACAAAAAAGTCCCCCGCGCGTTTACCTCGTCGCGCCGCGACAACGATTACTACGACGATTATAAAAATCTCCGAAAGTAGGCAATATGGCTAAACGAAAACAGCCGATATACGAGGAAATGCGCTCTTTAGCTCCGTATTTTCTGACGATCGGCGGAATATATATGGCTGTAATGATCGTGTTGTTTTTCGCGCTGGGGTTCGATTATTCGTTACCCTTGGGCGGGATTTACGGCATTGTCATTTCCGCGCTTAATTTCCTTGTTCTGGGCAAAACCGCCCAGAAGGCTTTAAGAAAGCCCGAAAAATCCGCTAATACCTATATGAGCGGAATGTACTGCGTGCGGTATCTGGGGCTTTTCGCACTGTTGACGCTCGGCGCGCTTGCGCCGTTTATAAGCCTTATCGCGTCGGTAATTCCCCTGTTTTTCCCGAGGATTGCCATTATGATAAGAGCATTTGCAAGAAAGGAGGACTGAGGCGAAATGTCGACCGCTTTGATGCTTGCCTCCGCTGCCGCCGAAACGGTTAAAGAGGCAAAGGAGCTTGAGGTAAACGGCGCGCTGAAGGTCGTGAAGCTCTTCGAGATAAACGGCACGGAGTTCTGGCTTACGGAAAGCGTTATTATTCAGTGGATAGTAATTCTTATCCTGCTTGCCGTTATTCTCATATTGACGCACAATATGAAGGTCGTTCCCGAAACGAAACGCCAGGCGGCTGCCGAAATGCTTGTGGAATTCGTGCGGGATACGGTTCACGGGACAATGGGGTCAAAGTACAACGCGTATGTTCCGTACATAATGACGCTGTTGTGTTACATTATGATAAGCAACCTTATGGGGCTTCTGGGACTGCGAAACCCGACGGCGGACGTTTCCGTGACGGGCACGCTTGCTATTATAACGTTCTTTCTGGTTCAGTACAACCGCGCAAAAACGGGAAAGTTCAAGGGCTATTTCAAGAGCTTTATAGAGCCGCTGCCGTTTATGCTGCCGTTTAATATAATCGGCGAATTTGCAAACCCCCTGGCTCTTGCTTTGCGTCTTTTCGGCAATATGACGGCGGGAATGGTCATTGGCGGGCTTATATACTTTGCTCTTGGCAATTTCGCGCTGGTAATCCCGGCGGTAACATCGCTTTACTTCGACATTTTCTCGGCGGTAATGCAGGCGTACATATTTATTATGCTTACGATGTCTTACATTTCGTCGGCGGAGTGCGACTGACAACCCAAAACGGCAAAAATCCCTTTTTTAAAAGGGTGACGAGCAAACGCTCAAATTCAATAATTCAATTTTGGAGGATCTATTATGGAAATGACACCTGAGACAATGAAAATTCTGGCAAACGGCATACTCCTGGGAGCTTCCGCTCTGGGTGCCGGCACCGCGATGATCGCGGGTCTGGGCCCGGGTATCGGCGAGGGCTACTGCGGCGGTCAGGCGGTTGCGGCTATCGGAAGACAGCCCGAGGCTTCCGGCGCAATTACGAGAACGATGATCATAGGCGACGCGCTGGCGGAGACCACGGGTCTTTACGCGCTGGTAATCGCGCTGCTTCTCCTTTACGCTAACCCTCTTATCGGAAAACTTCTCTGATAAATACGGGTTTTGAGTATTCAGGGAGGAGGAAAACTTAATGCTGAATATTATCAGCACCGTAAGCGCGGCGGCTGAGGGCAGAGACTGGTACGACGCTCTTGTTGCCATAAATCCCGCGACTATTGTTTTTACGCTGATAAACACGCTTATCATCTTCCTCATTTTCAGATTTTTCCTGTACAAGCCGGTGTGCAAAATTCTTGACAAACGCCGCGAGATGGCGGCGGCGGAGATTTCGGACGCAAGAAAGGCTAAAGAATCCGCAGAAAAGGCAGAGCAGGAATATACGCAGCGTCTGGCTGACGCGAAAAACGAGGCTGCCGAGATTGTAAAGCAGGCGACGCTTCGTGCGCAGAAACGCGAGGAAGAGATAGTTACCGAGGCAAACCGCAAGGCAAACGAGCTCCGCGCTAAGGCGGAGGAGAACATAGAGCGCGACAAACAGCGCGCTATTAACGAGATTAAGGATGAAATCTCGGAGATCGTTGTTATGGCGGCGGGCAAGGTCGTTGAAAAGGAGATCTCCGCTAAGGATAACGAGGAGATAATCTCCAACTTCTTGAAAGAGGTCGGAAACGCGCAATAATCTTCCATATCAGAAAGGGATTTACTTATGAACGACAAGGCTGAAAAAGTATACGGCGAGGCGTTCTTTGAGCTTTGCTGCGAGCAGGACGAGAGCCGGCTTTCCGACACTCTTGCGGAGCTTCGCGGTCTTTCGGATATTTTCGGGGATAACCCCGAGTTTGTGAAACTTATGGGCACGCCCACGGTTTCCGCGGAAGAAAAGGTGCAGCTTTGCAGGGATATTGCGGCTAAGGGAAATGTAAGCGAGCTTGTGGGCAATTTGTTGTGCGTGCTTGCGGAAAAGGGCAGAATGGGCTGCTTTGAGGGCACGGTAAAGCGTTTTGCAGAGCTTTACAACGATAAGTTCAAGCTTGCGGAGATTACCGTTACGGCGACAGAGCCGCTTTCCGACTCGCTTAAAAAGCAAATCGCCGAAAAAATGTCGCAGATTATCGGAAAGACCGTTACTATCCGCGAAAAGGTCGATAAGTCGATAATCGGCGGTATAGTCATAGATTACGGCTCGCGCCGCTATGACGGAAGCGTTAAGGCAAGACTTGACGCTCTCAGGAACGAGCTTGGAAGCGTTATCGCTTAAAAGTCCTGAGTTTTTCTTGCAATACGTTTTAGAAAGGGATGTATGTAATGGATTTACGCCCCGATGAAATAACGGGTCTTATCAAGGACCGCATTAAGAATTACAACGCAAAGATCCAGTTAGGAGACGTGGGAACGGTCGTTACCGTAGGCGACGGTATCGTTCGTATTCACGGGCTTGAAAAGTGCATGCTGAACGAGCTGCTCGAATTCGAGAACGGCGTTCAGTGTATGGCTTTGAACCTCGAGCAGGACTTTGTGGGTGCGGTTATGCTGGGCTCGGACGCGGGCATTAAAGAGGGCGACACTGTCAAGCGCACGAACAGCATCGTGTCCGTGCCTGTCGGAGAAGAACTTCTCGGACGTGTCGTAAACTCCCTCGGACAGCCGCTTGACGGCAAGGGCAGTATTCTTGCAAAGGAAACACGCCCTATAGAGAAGATCGCTTCGGGTATTATCACAAGAGAGCCCGTAAACGTTCCTCTGCAAACCGGTATCAAGGCTATCGACTCCATGATTCCGATAGGCAGAGGTCAGCGTGAGCTTATCATCGGCGACAGACAGACGGGTAAGACCGCTATCGCTATTGATACTATCATCAACCAGAAGGGCAAGGATGTTATCTGCATTTACGTTGCAATCGGTCAGAAGAATTCCACCGTGGCAAACGTTGTAGATACTCTTACGACAAACGGCGCAATGGATTATACGATAGTAGTTTCGTCCACCGCGTCGGAGCTTGCTCCGCTTCAGTATATCGCGCCGTATTCCGGCTGCGCTATGGGCGAGTATTTTATGGAAAAGGGCAAGGACGTGCTTATCGTATACGATGACCTGTCCAAACACGCAGTGGCTTACCGTGCGCTGTCGCTGCTTCTGAAACGCCCGCCGGGACGTGAGGCGTACCCGGGCGATGTATTCTACCTCCATTCAAGATTGCTTGAGCGTGCGGCAAGACTTAACGACGAGTACGGCGGAGGTTCTCTTACCGCGCTGCCTATTATCGAAACGCAGGCGGGCGACGTTTCGGCGTATATTCCGACTAATGTAATTTCCATTACCGACGGTCAGATATTCCTCGAAACAGAGCTGTTTAACTCGGGCGTTCGTCCCGCGGTAAACCCGGGTATCTCGGTTTCCCGTGTCGGCGGTAACGCGCAGATAAAGGCGATGAAGAAGGTTTCGGGTACGCTGAAGCTTGACTATTCGCAGTACCGCGAGCTTCAGTCGTTCTCGCAGTTTGGTTCGGACCTTGATAAGGACACGAAGGACCGTCTTGCAAAGGGCGAACGTATCGTTGAGGTATTGAAGCAGGATCAGAACTCCCCGCTTGAGGTTGAAGAGCAGGTTGTTATTATCTACGCTGTTATCAATAATTATCTTGCAACGATACCTGTTGAGAAAATCAAGCAGTATCAGAAGGACCTTATCGATAATATCAAGTCGCAGAAGCCCGAAATTCTTGACGGCATCAGAAACGAGAAGGTTATTTCTCCCGAAAACGAGGAAGCTCTTAAGGCGGTGCTTTCAAGTTTTGCAGAGTCTTATGCGGGCTGACAGGATAGGAGTATTTTTA
>CANRIQ010000033.1 GCA_947630655.1 uncultured Clostridia bacterium
AAGCCTTGCGGCTATGAAGCAGGGTTCTGCTGACAGATATTCCCAGGAGAAGGACAAAAAACTCGTTCCCGTGGGCGTTGAGGGGCGTGTTCCGTACAAGGGGTCGGTTGCAGATACTATTTTCCAGCTTGTCGGCGGTATCAGAAGCGGTATGGGATATTGCGGCTGCCCGACAATCGGGGATTTGCAGGAGCGCGCGGAATTTGTAAGAATAACGGGCGCGGGACTGAAGGAATCTCACCCGCACGATATTTACATAACCAAAGAAGCTCCGAACTACTCGACGGGGATATGACAATATACAATGTAAAGTGTACAGTAAACAGCAAAGGTGTTCGCTGCGCGAACATTTTAGATTGTCACAAATAATAAGGGTCGCCGAAACATTGGTTTGGCGACCTTTACTTTTTTCACTGTGAGGAATTACAGATTTTAAGCGTCTAATAAGCGAAAGGGGGGAGGATCTTGGACAACGGTGCAAGTAGCTACCGCCGTTATCTGGAAGGCGACGACGAAGGACTCGTTGAGATAATCCGCGACTACAAGGACGGACTTATACTGTGGCTTTGCGGGTTTACAAACGACATTTGCAGGGCGGAGGAGCTTTGCGAGGACGCGTTTGTCAAAATTGCCGTGAAAAAGCCGAATTACAGCGGAAAATCCTCGTTTAAGACGTTTTTGTACGCGATCGCCAGAAACCTCGCGCTGGACGCTCTGCGAAAGCCGCGGAATGTTTCTCTTGACGAGGTTGCCGAGATCGCCGACCCTTCGGGGGAATACGAAAGCCTTGAAAAAGCGTATCTTCGCGAGGAACGGAAAATCGCCGTTCACAAGGCACTCAGCACACTGAAAACGGAATACCGCGAGGTGCTGTGGCTGATGTATTTCGAGGAGCTTTCGGGCAAGGAAATTGCCGCTGTAATGAAAAAAAGCGTGCATGCGGTGGAAACTCTTGCTTCGCGGGCAAGAAAAGCTCTGAAAGTTCAACTTGAAAAAAACGGAATGGCAGACGATTTATAGCAATATGTGAAAGGGGAACAGATATTTATGAAAGATTACAAAGAAATGGCGCAAAGCGTTTTGAAACGCCGCGATGAGGAGCTTGCAAGACTTTCCAAAAAGAAAACAAGCACAAAGGCGTTCATCATACCTGCGGCGTCGTGTGCGGCAGCGGCGGTTCTGACCGTGACGGGCATTGCCGCATACAAGGGCGGGAATATTTTCAAGCCCGTTCTGACAAATCCCGTTGACAACGAGGCAACCGGCACCACAGACCTGATTGAGCATGTAAGCTCGGTTTCGGGGGAATGGGCAGATGTTTCGGGGAACAATGAACCGGCGGGCGGTACAGTCTCTTATGTTGAGCCTAACAACTCAACGACCGACGCGTGGACTTCCGCTCCGGGGAGCGAGGAAACAGGCTCGGAGGAAATTGTCGCTTTGCCCGGAGACGGGGATATGCCGTGGACTTCCGAAGATCCATTTCAACGTAAGCCGTATGATGGTCAGCCTGACAAGATAGAGTTTAAGGCTGCGGACGGTTTTGCCTTTGCGGACATGGCGTTTAACGAGAAGTATTTCGAGCCTCACACTTTAGAGGAGCTTAACAACTTCTACGGCGTGAACCTTTTGACGCTTTCCGACAAATACGCCGACTGGGAGTTTTCAGCCCGTCCTTACGGGTTTTACTACGAAGAAGGAAGCGGCGGCGGGTTGTCTTGGCGAAAAGAGCTTTCTTCCGAAAATATGGTTTGCTACAGCACAGACGACAAGCTGATTACCGTGAGAATGCAATTTGGGGAATTTAATATACAACCAAAACAAGAAGTCGCTGAGCACGACGTGCCTAAAGAGGTTATAACAGATGAGTTTGGCGGGCAGGAGACGGCTGCGTACAGCGGCACGGGAGAGCTGTATGTTCCCGAGGGCATAATAAACGGCTTTGAGGTGAAACTTTGGAAAGCCGAAAACGGCGATATGTTCGCAGACCTTACGCACTATAACTGCCATGTCGGATTATACGCTCACAACATCTCCGAAGAGGAATTCTTGGAAGACCTTAGAATGTTTACCGAATAACACTTCACATAATTTAAAAGGGCTTGAAGTAACTCAAGCCCTTATTTTTTATGTATTACCCAACCCGCGATTTTAACGGTTCGGACGTGTCCAGCGACTTCATAAAATGCGTAAGCTCCACGATTTTGCCGTCAGCCTGCATATAACCGTCGCGGTAAGACTCGTTTATCTTGTCGCGGTCCTTCTCAAACTTTGAGATAGCGGGCAAAGTCGGTCGGAATACGAAAATTCTCCCCTGCTCCTCAAGCTCCTCCATTAAAGCAACCGTCTTTTTATAGCGTTCCACCCGTTTTAAGCACGCTTCCTCAAAAGCGGGATAATGCTTATACATCGAGTGAATTACCGCCCGAAATTTGCTGTAATCGGTCGGAGCGGTGTTTCTGTCGGGCTTTGTGAGAATAATCACCAGCTTGTCGCAGCCCATATCAAGCGCGTGTTCAATCGGAATGGAATCCGCTATAGACCCGTCAAGATAATGCTTTCCATCCATTTCAACAGGCTCGCACAGCATCGGCACGGAACAGCTTGCCTTGCAGATAGTAAGCAGCCGCTCGCAGTCCGCGTCCTCTGTAAAATACTCCGCCTCGCCCGTTTCCATACAGGTGCAGACGTATTCGGTGGTAATGCCGCTGTTGAAATATGTATCAAAATCGAACGGAAATTGCTTATACGGATATTCATAAGCCATTTTATCAAGGTTTATAATCTTTTTTGAACCCCAGAACTGCCGCAAGCCGTAATAGCTTTGATTTCTGGGAACATTTATCATGCGCGCCGTCCGTCCCTTTTGCCGCGAAACATAGCTCATAGCATTTCCGCCGCCCGCCGAAACGCCGATTACATACGGAAAATAAACCCCGTTTTCCATAAGACGGTCAAGCACCCCCGCGGTAAATATTCCGCGAACAGCTCCGCCCTCTAAAATAAGTCCCGTTTTCATTGCTTTCACCGCCCTTTCAATAAAATCCTATTATATTCTAACACTTAATTTTAAACTTTTTGTAAACTTTTTTAAAAACGTCTGCTGACAGTTAATAGTGATATGTAAATCCAAGGACTGTATTTTATTTTAACGGTTATTCCTCCGTCACGATAATCGCGCTTCTGTCCATTTCAATAGTCGGGGTAAGCCTTCCCGCTTCGTCGTAAGCGACGGTTATAGTCACTCCCATGACTCCCCCGTGAAGTCCCGTAAAATTAAGCGGGTTCTGCGCGACAACATCATAGGTATACGCAAGCGTCATCTTCGCGGGAATACCCTCCGTGCCTCTGAAAACAATCCTGAAGCTGTCGCAGTCCTTAAACGAAAACGCCGCGCCCATATCGTCGCTTACGAGAACGGGATCAATAACCGAATGCCGCTCGACAAACTCCGCCGTGCCGTCGCCGTCCTCGTCCGCGGGATAAACGTTTTGTGCGGCAAGAATTTTCCCGTCGAAAATGCCCGCCGTAAGCGTCAGGTCCTTATACTGGAAATCCGGAGAAGAGGGTTCGCCGTCCTCGTCGATACCGTTGTAAATGCTTCCCGTGAGGACAAAGGTGTTGGTGTCCTCCTGAACTAAATTATAAGTGAAAACGGGCGCGTAAATGATATTCTGGTAATTCGCGAGAATTTCCGTCAGATCCTCCGCAGTCATCTGACCGCTTTCGTTGTCGTTCATGGCGTTTACAATCTGCGACAGCGTTTCATCGGCGTTTAAATCCGAGGTGTAAATCCGCGTGACGTACATCTGCGAGCCGTCCGCCTGCGGAATATCCCCGCAGAACACCAGATCGTGCGAATTAAGCATAAACAGCAGATACAGCACCAAAGCCGCCATTACTAAAGCCACAATTACTATTCCGAGTACAATTTTCATAGAAGCTCCTTAAACACAATACAAATTTGTATCCCAATCGGGTATATACGGGTGATGCCGCATATACAGCTTATACCTTCGGTTCATCTTGCTTATCATAAGCGGCAGGCTGAACATATCCTCGTTTCGGTGATAAAGTGCTATGTTCAGCTTCGGCTTGAAATCGGCAATCGTCTTTGCAGCCCCCTCCAGAGCCTCCCGCTCAGACCCCTCGACGTCTATTTTTATGTAAGTCGCAGGCGCGCCGCAAAGCATGGTGTCGGTCTTCATCATCTTGACTTCCCTGTACCGCGCCGAATTCATCGGTTTTTTGTCGTTTTTGACAACCCGGCTTCCTCTGCCCTTTCGCATATCGAACGTAAAAGCGGTGTCCTCGTTCCACGCCCCGCAGTTATAGCACTCCATCAGAGCCGAACCTATCATATAAAGTCTGCGCTTCATTTTTCGGTAGCTGTAAACATTCGGCTCCATAGCGTACAGCTTCTGAAACTGCATTGACGTTTCATTAAGAAATTCAACCATAGTATCGCCGTCATACGCGCCAAGGTCGACATACACCTCTTCCGTGCCGATATTAAGCAGGAAGAATTTCTCCTCCGAGGGCGTTTCCACATCGCGCAGATACTTCAAATTCCCGCTAAGCTTATACCTCACGACCCCCTCGAACACCTCGCGCGATTTGTCGTCGGCAAGCATCTTATGTACGGTCATAATCTCGTCCCTGTGTTCCTTCGCGAACGCCAGATCAAACAGCCCCTCTCCCGCCACGGGGACGTTCGGCGCGAAAATCTCGTGCTTTTTTCCGATTTCGTAAATATGCTCCATAACCTCGGGAATTTGCGAGCCGAAGCACACCAGTATAAGAAAATTCTCCCCGAACTGCTCTTCAATCTCCGAGAGCTTTTTCACGCGGTAGCCGAGAAAGCTGTGCCCGCGGACAAACTCATCGCTTGCCATAATACCCGCGACGGGTATCTCTCGCGCGTCAAGGACAGCCTTTATCTTCTCCGCGCCGTCGCCCATGCCGTAAAGAACGACCTTTTTATCCGTGAATTTGAGATATTCCCACAAATCGCTGTTTATATCATCAAGAAAAAAAGCCATACCAAAACTCCCTCTAAATTATCCCGCTTTTTTCAACCTCGCTTGTACATTCAAGATACAGCCGGGGGCACTCCGCCGCGTCAAGACCGTATTTCTCACAAAGAGAGCAAAATCCCCGCCAATCGGCTTTCCCGTAAAGCAAAGCCATATCCAGAACATCGCTGTACACTCCGCCGCGCCGCAGCAGCCCGTTTTTGATGTCGTCCGACAGCGGAAACTGCGCCAGAGCCTTTGCAAAGCTCTTTTTCCCGCTGAACACGCCCATTGACATAAGCCCCATAAGGTAAAACGACTCGCGATGTTCGGCGGCGGACGGAATTTTCTCCGCAAGCTTCCCGCAAAATTTTGCGTTAAGCAGCGACAGCCGCAACGCCTCGGAATTATTGTTGCGGGTAATCTTGCGAATTCCCATAAGGCAGACCCACTCGCGCAGATAATCAAGCCCCAGAATTACAATCGCCTGGCTTATCGAGGAGACCTTGTTTGCCACGCCGAAATACACCGAATTTATAAGCTTCAAAATCTCGCCGCAGATAACCGCGTCCTGCGACAAAGCCTCCACAATATCCGAAAGCTCGGGCTCGGGTTGCGACATAAGCTGCATAGCCTTTATAATATTCGCGGGGAGGGGCTGCAAATTTTCCTCCTCGGCGGGTTTTGCGTAGAAAAACCCCTGTGCATACGCACAGCCCAGCCGCTCGGAATATTCAAGCTCCCCGAACGTCTCAACACCGCTTGCAAGCATCGTTTTCCCCGCGTTTTTGCAAGCAGCAGCCGTCTGTTCAATAGATATCGGGGAAATTCTGAAATCTATTTTTACAATATCTCCCAGATCAAGAAATTTTTCCGTTTCGGGAGAATACTCAAATTCATCGAGAACAACCGTATACCCTGCCCCGCGAAGCTCCTTCACCGCGCCGAAAACGTTCTCGTCCGACAAAAGACCTGTTTTCACTCCGACAAGCAGCTTTTCCGGGGGCAGCAATTTCGGCGCACCCGCCAAAAGAAGCTCTTTCGTAAAGCTTACCAGAACGCGCGCCGACCCCGCAAGGCTCTCGACATCGGCTATTATCTGCGAAGTATCCGCGTCATCAAAATTCTCGGCGGGTATAGTTACGCACTCTGCGTCATAGACCAATTCATACGCCAAAAGTCCGCCGTTCCCGTGAAAAACGGGCTGTCGTGCCGTAAACAGCAACAATGTTGCTTCCTCCCAACTTTATGTAACATTTTACCGAACACAAATCTCTGTAAGGCTATAGTGTTGCCTATAACTAAAACGCCCGATAACGCGCCGATAATTAGCGCGCCGTTATATCATAAACAGGCAAATCAGCCTTTTGAATATCCGTTTTCAAACTCCCTGCCGTTATCGAACTCGGAAATATCCTCCCGCGACAGTTCACCTTTCCCGTCGTATCTGTAAAACCGCCCTGCCTGCGCCATAAATTCCAAAACGCAGTAATCTTCATCATCTATTCCCTTGGGATAGTATTTTTCGTCCCCGTCATTCCACAAAAGGCGTTTAAACTCCCCGCTTTGATGAACTATCACGCTGCCGTATAAGCAAACTCCCTCAAAGGACTCGTCATCGGAAAAATACAAGCACGCGTTTTTGTTTTTCAGCAGGCTTTGCACATGAGAAGAGCTGGTGTTTGTTGAAATCAGATGTCCGCCCAGCCCCTTATGCCATACGCAAAAGACCCTGCGGATATTTTGTCTGCCGTTTTCGTCTGTATAGCCTATCGACGCGAACAACGAGCGGTTTATCAGAGCCATAATTTCATCTTTCTTCATATAACCCCCGCCGAGCGGCAATGCCGCTTTCTCAGCAAAATTCAATACACCTATTTTATTATATCACACTTTGATATTTTTTTCAAGAGTTGCGGGAGATTTTTTCGCCGACAGGCTTAAAATTGCAGAAAAGGAAAATTTTTGAATATTTTCCAACAACTTGGTAAAACTACTGTTGACAATCCATAGCCTTATTCAACTCAACGAAAGGAAATTGCGTATGAAAAGAAGAAACGAAAAACAAAACGTAAAGCTGCTCGGCGCGGCGTCGGCGGTTGGAATAGCGGCGGTCGCGGTGTCGCTTATCGCGGCGTACAGCTCCACTATGAAACGGCTTACTCCCACGCAGAACAACAGTCTCCCGCAGTACAGCTCCTCGAGCCAAAGCTCCGACGTTCCCGTACAGAACAGCGTCCCGAACGTCCCGCTTGACCGCGGAAGCTCTGCGGCTTCGGGCTATTCCGGGGCTTCAAAGCCCAAAAGCTCGAAAGCTTCAAGCTCCTCCGACGCCGAGGAAGCAAACCGCCCCGTTACCGTTGACATCGGGAACATTCTCCCCGTGGAGGGCGAGGTGTCAAACCCGTTCAGCAACGGCGAGCTGGTAAAATCCGAAACGCTTGGGGTGTGGAAAACCCACGACGGCTGCGATATTCTCTGCGAGCTCGGAACAGACGTAAAATCCATGTCCGAAGGCGTTGTGAAAATCATCGACAACTCCTCGGTGTACGGCGTATGCGTTACCGTAGAGCAGTCTAACGGGCTTACCGTGGAATACTGCGGTCTTGCAAAGGAGCTTAACGTCAAAGCGGGTGCGGTTGTAAAGCAGGGTGAAATTATCGGCAAAACAGGCGACACAAACCTTGCCGAGAGTCTTGAGCAGCCTCATCTGCATCTTGCCGTGAAGCAAAACGGAAAATGGGTAGACCCCATGTCGGTTATTGATAAAACCGAATGATTGAGCTTTCGCCGCGTCTGCGGCGATACATATTTTGCCAGAAATTGTAAAAAAATTTTACAATCCGAAAATTTCTAGATAATTTTATTAAAAAACATTTGACAAATCGAGAAAAATATGCGACAATATATATAAGGGGAATTTCCCGACAACTTTAAAACATTTTAAGATGGGGGTTTAAAATGAAACTGTTAAAACAAATTCTGTCACTGTCGCTTGCGGCGGCGATAGCGGCGGGGGGGACCGCCGCGTTTGCAGACGCCGCCGAGCCTGCGCCGTCAGCATCCTCGCCCGAGCAATCGGGACAAACCGATCAGACCGATCAGACCGATAAGACCGATGATCAGGAAAACGAGGATACAATTTCCTTAGACAACGAGTACATAGAACCCGACCTTTCGGAATATGTTATCTGGGACGGAAAATCGGAATTTCTGGAAAATACGAATTACATTATAACCGAAACCGCGGGAATCGGCAAGGATAAGGTGTTTACGCTTCCGAAAACAAGCCGCCTTCTGGTGGCGGACGGCGCGCAGCTTTTGATTTACGTCGGCGGCACGCTTAACATAAACGGCAGGCTGACGGTTGCTCCCACGGCGGAGCTTACGTCCTCGGGAACGGTTACCGTCGCAAACGACGCGGGTTTTGAGAGCTTCGGAAAGACCTCGTTTACGGTAAGCTCGACGGTGAATATAATGTCGCAGTTTGTTGTGAAATCGGGCTCTAAAGCGGCGTTCAGCGGCGTTGTGAACGTCTACAGGGACGGAAATTACATAACCTACGGTTCGACAAGCCTTACGGGAAATTCCAAAACCACCGTTACGGGTTCGTGGCAGATCCCCGAAAAGGGAACGCAGTACATAAAGGGAAGCTTTACCATAACGCTCAGCGGGCGGCTTGACGCGGCGGGTTATCTGTCGGTGTCGGGAGAGCTTAAGTACAGCGGTATGCTGGAGCTTGAGGCAAGCGTTAAATACTTCAAAACCACAAATTCTAAGGTCGTTTCAACCAGAAGCGGACGGCTTTTCGACTATCGTCAGATTTACGACGGAATGGCTCCCGGAGCGTACAAGCCCGGCATGAAGGGCATTGATGTTTCGGTTTGGCAGGGAACTATAGACTGGCAGCGCGTTAAAAAGGCGGGAGTTCAGTTTGCGATAATCCGCTCTACGCACGGCAGCGAAAAGGTTGATAAGATGTTTGATTACAACATCACCGAAGCGAGAAAAGCCGGCATTATGGTGGGAGTTTATCACTACTGCTATGCGGAAAACACCGCGGAAGCACGCGCCGAGGCTCGGCACTTTATTGAAACGATAAAACCGTACAAAATAGATTTCCCGCTGATGTTCGACTTTGAGGACGAAAGTCAGCGTCACCTCGGACGGGACAATCTGACGGATATAGCGGAGGTATTCCTGCAAGAAATTGAGGACGCGGGCTATTTGCCGATGATTTACTCCTATAAAAACTGGCTGGAGACCAATCTTGACATGAGCAGGCTTTCGGAATACGAGGTTGCCGTGGCGGAATGGGGCGTTCCAAAGCCCACCTACGGCGGCGAGTACGGAATTTGGCAGTACAGCTGCAAGGGGCTGGTGTCCGGAATTGACGGAGAAGTCGACCTTGACATCTGCGTTAAGGACTACGCAAAAATCGTCCGCGAGGGCGGCTGGAACCACCTCGACGAGTTTGAATAACATAAAAAATCCCCCGTTCTCAAAAAGAACGGGGGAAAAATTATTTGCTGTAAAATTGCTCTATAGAGTTACAATCGTAGGTGTTGCCCTTGTATGTAATTTTAGCATTGTCGCAGCCGTCGAAAGCACCGGCGCTAATGTAGGTCACGCTGTCGGGGATGGTTACGCTTGTAAGGCTTGTGCAGTTATAGAAAGCAGCGATGCTGATTTCGGTCACTCCGTCGGGGATGTCTACGCTTTCAAGGCTTGTGCACTCATGGAAAGCATGCGTTCCGATTTCGGTCACGCTGTTGGGAATGTCAATGCTTGTAAGGCTTGTGCACAAACGGAAAGCTTGCATTCCGATTTTGGTCACGCCGTTGGGAACAGTTACGCTTGTAAGGCTTGTGCAGCCAAAGAAAGCAAAGTCGCCGATTTCGGTCACGCTGTCGGGAATGTCAATGCTTGTAAGGCTTGTACAGCCATAGAAAGTGCTCTCGCCGATTTTGGTCACCCTGTCGGGAATGTCAATGCTTGTAAGGCTTGTGCATTTACTGAAAGCAAACTCGCCGATTTCGGTCACGCTGTCGGGAATGGTTATGCTTTCAAGGCTTGTGCACTCACGGAAAGCATGCATTCCGATTTCGGTCAGGCTGTCGGGGAGAGCAACGCTTTCAAGATTAGGGCAGCTGTTGAAGGCTCCGTAAACATAAGCCTCCTCGGAGCTTGCGTAAATGTCTCCGGACTGAATGTTAGTTACGCCCTCGGGAATAGATACGTTTTTAATGGTTTCGGAGCGGAAGAAAGCCTTGTTTGCGATTGCAACCACCTTTTCACCGCCCAACGTATCGGGGATAGCTACATTCTCCTCCGTTCCCTTATAGGCGGTAACGACAACTCCTCCCGCCGCTGCGTCCGACTCGTACTCAAACTCGTCCTCGCTCGGCGTTACATACTCGATGCTCGGCAGGCTTTCAACCGGCTCCGACTCGGGAGCAGAGCTTTCGGAGCTCTCCGTGCTTTCCGTTTTACTCTCCGAACTGCTTTGTACGCTGCTTGAGCTTCCTGAGCTTTCCGAGCTGCTTTCGCTCTGACTGCTGTTTGATTCGCTGTTGTCATTGCACCCGCAAAGGCTTACCGCCAGAATTGCCGCCATTGCCGCAGCCATAAATTTTGTCTTTTTCATTTGTCTGTTTCCTCTTATCCTTTCAAAAATTCGCGGAGAACCCGCAAATACCATTATACTATATATATATATATATCAAGGCGGTTTTTCGACAAACTTTGTCGGGCGAGGAAATATTTTTTTGTGAGAATTAAACAAAAACGCTCCCCGAAAAAGGGAGCGTTTCGCTTTATAAATCCGATTTAGCCCTGATAGTAATAATACTGTTTTTCACCGTCAGCGGGTGAGAACCCTATGCAGTCGCCGCCGACCAACTGATACCCGACATTGTTGCCGTTCTCGGCGGAAACCTTGTCTTTGGGCTCTTTGCTGAGCCCGATAAACGGGAGAACGTCCGACAGCGTGTAGTAATTGCGCGTGGTGAAAAGCTCCGCTGTCTCGGTTTGTTCCTCGCTCAGAGCGGAGGTATCATACCCGAACAGGCAGATTGTGCCGTCGTCATACACCTCGATGTACTGCTCCCCGGAACCGTTTTCGAGATAATACTTCCCGACTTTCAGCTCGTCAGCCAAAACATTTTGGTCATTTGCCTCGGTGGTCTTGCAGCCCGTCAAAGCGACGCAGCCCGCAGCAAGGCTTAATCCTGCCATTACAGAAGCCGATAATTTCTTCATGATGTTACCTTCTTTCTTCAACTTGCCGTTACTCTTAATAACATTGTAATATCTGCCGGCTTAATTGTCAATGTCAATTTTGCACAATTTAATTTTTTTTTGCAAAAATAATTATGCAATATAACAAAAACGCTCCCCGAAAAAGGGAGCGTTCAAATTATATGCTGATTTTATTATACGGTAGCACCTTTGGAGATGTAAACCGGGAAATTCTCCGAGCCGGTAATAGAGCGATCCTTGGAAATCGTCACGTCCTTGTCCGCGATTGCGTCAACAAACGAAGCGTTTTCCTCGACAACAGCGTCCTGCATTATAATGCTGTTTTTGATAACCGCGCCCTTTGCAACCTTAACCCCGCGGAACAGCACAGAATTTTCAACCGTGCCTTCTATCTGGCAGCCGTCCGCAATAAGAGAACCCTTTACATTGCAGTCAATGCCGTACTTTGCGGGAGCAACGTCGCGAACCTTGGTGTAGATCGGCGTATCCAGCGAGAATACCTCGCGGCAGATATCGCGGTTCATCATATCCATTGTCGCCTTGTAATAGGTCTTCATCGAGTCGATTATCTCAAAATATTCCTCGTACTTATACCCGAGAATTTTGTAATCTCTCAGCTTGTGCTGGAGAATATCGGTCTCAAAGCTGTACAGACTTCTGCACTCGCTCTCGCGGATAAGGCTTTCGAGGAACTTGCGCTTCATAACATAGATATTCAGCGCGACATTCATCTCGCCGCTTATCGCGGGTCTTGCAAGAACATCGTAAACGACATTGTTCGCGTCGACATAAAGCACCGTCTGCGCCAGCGCGCGCTCCTCGGGATATGCCGCCCTGCCGTAAACGCAGGTAATATCCGCCTCGTTTTTCTCGTGGAAGTCAACTATAGGGCGCAGATCCATATTTGCGACAACATTGGAATCCGCCATAACAACGTATTCCGCGTTGCTTTCGGAGATAAACTCCGCCGCGCCCGCCAGAGCCTCAAGCCTGCCGCGGTAAACCTTCGCGCTCTCTCTGCCGTAGGGCGGGAGAATGTGAAGTCCGCCCGTCTTGCGCGCGAGATCCCACTCACTGCCCATTCCGAGGTGGTTCATAAGGGAATAATAATTCTGCTTTGTAATAATCCCGACCTGCGTCATGCCGGAATTTACCATCCACGACAGCGGGAAATCAATAAGGCGATATTTGCTCCCGAACGGAACAGATCCCATAGCTCTGGTTTTGGTAAGCTCGGGAAGCGTCTGCTCGTGCATATTCGCAAAAATCAAGCCCAGAACATTAGCCATACTTGCCATATCAAAAACGTCCTTTCTATCAAATGTCTTTGGAGATCATAGCCTTGGGGGGAGCAACCGCCTTATCGGAAACATTTACGTGATGTCCGATAACCGCAACGCCCCACTGCGACTTATCCTCAACAAGCTCGGGACGCTCGCCGATATGCGCGCCCTCTCCGACAACGCAGTCCTCGCCGATTATCGCGTACTCTACCACCGCGCCTTTTTTAATAACGGAATTCGGCATAATAATACTGCTTCTCACCACCGCGCCCTCTTCAACGGTAACACCCGCGAAAAGCACGGAGAAATCGATATCGCCCTCTATTTCGCAGCCCTCGGCGATCATAGAGTTTTCGATCTTGCTGCTAAGACCCGCATAATGCGGCGGCATAACAGGGTTTCTCGAATAGATCTTCCAGCTGTCATCAAGCAGATCCAGCGGAACATTCGGATCGAGAACGTCCATATTCGCCTCCCACAGGGAGTCGATCGTGCCTACGTCCTTCCAGTAGCCGTCGAAATGGTAAGCCACCATTTTCTCCTTGTTGTCCAGCATAGCGGGGATTATGTTCTTGCCGAAATCCTTGCTTGCTTCGGCGTCGTTTTCGTTGTCGATAAGATACTGTCTGAGCTTCGACCATGTAAACACGTAAATACCCATAGACGCGAGATTGGACTTAGGCTCCTTCGGCTTTTCCGCAAACTCGTAAATCGTACCGTCGGGATTTACGCTCATAATACCAAATCTCGGAGCCTCTTCCCACGGCACTTCAAGCACCGCGATAGTCGCGTCCGCTTCGTGGGTCTTGTGGAAATCAACCATTTTGGAGTAATCCATTTTATAGATATGGTCTCCCGAAAGAATTACCACATACTCGGGATTATAGCGGTCAACAAAGTTGATATTCTGGTAAATAGCGTTCGCCGTGCCGGAATACCAGCTCTTCCCCGCAGCGGTTTCATACGGCGGGAGAACATGCACCCCTCCGTGCGCTCTGTCAAGACCCCACGGCTGACCGTTGCCGATATACTCGTTAAGCACCATCGGCTGATACTGCGTCAGAACGCCCACGGTGTCAATACCGGAGTTTACGCAGTTGGAAAGCGGGAAATCGATTATCCTGTACTTCCCGCCATAAGGTACAGCGGGCTTTGCCATATCCTGCGTGAGAGCGTACAGACGGCTTCCCTGTCCACCCGCAAGCAGCATGGCAACGCACTCCTTTTTAATGTGGTTCATAAAACTTCCTCCTGTATATTTATTTCGCTTTATTGGTCTTTTTTTCGGGCTTTTCCGAAGCCTCGGATTTAGCTGCCTTCGCAGGCTCGGAGGCTTCCGTTCCGGGAGCCTTTTCGGCTTCCTTTTTAGCCTCTTTAGTCTCCTTAGCCTCTTTTTTCTCCTCAACCTCAACCATTTCTTCCGCGGCAGCATTCGGGTCGCGGATATTCTTCGGTTTCAGGAAAATAGCCGACATCGGCGGGATATCCAGCGTAATTCTGTACTGCTCGTCGTGCATGGGCTCGGTCCGCGCAGTGACTGTGCCGTTTGTAATGCCGCTTCCGCCGAACTCTACGGCGTCGGAGCTGAACACTTCCTCGTAATCCGCAAAATACGGAACGCCTATCTCGTAAATCTCGTGACGAACAGGCTGGAAATTGCACACAACGATTATTTCATCCTTGTTTTTCGCAATTCTTCTGAACGCGATAACGGAATTCTGATTGTCCTCCGCGGAAATCCAGTGGAAGCCCTCCCACGAGGTGTCGCATTCCCACAGCGCGGGAGTTTCTTTATAAAATTTATTTATTGCCTTGACATACTGATGATACTTATAATGAGGTTCAAACTCGAGAACCTCCCAGTCAAGCTCGGACTGGAAATTCCACTCCTTGTACTGGGCGAACTCTTGTCCCATAAACATCAGCTTTTTGCCGGGGTGCGCCATCATGTACCCCAAAAACGTTCTCATCGAATGGAAGCGGAACTCTCTCGGACCGCCCATTTTATCCAGCATCGAACATTTTCCGTAAACAACCTCGTCATGGCTTATCGGCAACACGTAATTCTCGGAAAACGCGTAATAGAACGAGAACGTAACAAGATTGTGGTTATACGGTCTGCCCAGAGGGTCCATGCTCATATAGCGGAGCATATCGTTCATCCAGCCCATATTCCACTTGAAATTGAACCCTAAGCCCCCGATATCCGCAGGTTTTGTAACCATCGGCCACGCGGTGG
>CANRIQ010000034.1 GCA_947630655.1 uncultured Clostridia bacterium
CTCCGACCTGGAGATCGCGCCGCCGTCCAACGGCGGGCAGCAGCAGCGCGTTGCAATTGCAAGGGCGATTGCCGCAGACCCGCATATAATCCTCGCTGACGAGCCGTGCGGAAATCTCGACCCGAAATCGAGCGCGGAGGTGCTGGATATTCTGGACGCGCTGAGCCGCGGCGGAAAAACGGTTGTTATGATTACCCACAACGAGGACACCGCAAAGGCGGCAAAGCGGCTGGTTCGCATTTCCGAGGGGAAAATTCTTTGTCAGTAGGGGCAAATGCTTATAATTTTCTGCAATAGGAAGCTTTTGGGAATTTTTTACAAGGGATAACGGTCAACCTGTTTAAGGACTACATCGACGGTTCAGCCACTCGCAAGGGGCAATTGCAAACGGCGGGGATTGCGGTTAAAAAATCGAAAAACGGCAGCGCGGGAGGCTGCTCGAAACAAGGTTTCGCCGACGGTGAATATTTAGTTACAAACACCTATAACGGAAATGCGGAATTGGAAAACTGCCGACGATAACGGCGGTTGTGAATAAATTTACTGCGAAAGGGGCTTTTTATGGATCTTCAGCAGATGATTGACGACAGCTCGCGGATAGTGTTTTTCGGGGGCGCGGGAGTTTCCACCGAAAGCGGAATTCCCGATTTCAGAAGCGCGGACGGACTGTATTCCCAAAAATACAAATATCCGCCCGAACAGATAGTTTCGCACACGTTTTTCACGTCGAAAACCGAGGAATTTTACGAATTCTACCGCGACAGAATGATCTACCCCGACGCGAAGCCCAACGCCGCGCATTTAAAGCTTGCCGAGCTGGAAAAGGCGGGAAAGCTTTCGGCGGTGATAACGCAGAATATAGACGGTCTGCATCAGGCGGCGGGCAGCAAAAACGTTATCGAGCTTCACGGGAGCGTACATAGAAATTATTGCACGAGATGCCGAAAATTTTATCCGCTTTCGGCGATAACCGAAAGCCCGGGCGTTCCGCGCTGCGAATGCGGAGGGATTATAAAGCCCGACGTGGTGCTTTACGAGGAGAGCTTAAAGACCGAGGACATCGAAAACGCTGTTATGGAAATTTCCCGCGCGGACTGCCTTATTATCGGCGGCACTTCGCTTGCGGTGTACCCTGCGGCGGGGCTTGTGAGGTATTTTGACGGAAAATATCTCATTGTGATAAACAAAAGCGAAATCCACACCGACAAGGGTGCGGATCTTGTGATAAACGACAGTATAGGCAAGGTTTTCGCCGAAATTTCGGTGAACGGTTGATTTTTTGAATTGAGGTAGAAAATGGATTCTGTACAGACTATTACATATCAATGCCCGAACTGCAACGCGGCTCTGGAATTCGACAACGCATTGGGCAAATTCCGCTGCTTTTACTGCGACAGCACCTTTACCGAGGACGAGGTTAAGAATATCTTCAAGGATAACGAAAATACAAACCTCGAAACCGATGAACCCGAGCTGTCCGACGAGCAAAAGGAAACCGAGGAATTTACGGGGCAAAGCGCTTTGTATTCCTGCCCGAACTGCGGCGCGGGAGTCATCTGCGACAGCCTTGCGGCGTCGACGCGCTGCCACTTCTGCCATACGCCGGTAATTCTCACGGGAAGGCTTTCGGGAGAGTATAAGCCCGACCTTATTATCCCGTTTAAGACCACCAGAGAGACCGCCGAGCGCAAGTTTGAGAATTATCTTAAGGGGAAATTTCTGCTGCCGAAGGGCTTCAGAGAAGAGGTCAAAATCAACAATCTTTCGGCGTTGTATGTTCCCTACTGGCTGAAAAGCGGACTTTGCGACGTTCACCTTGACGCGACGGGAAAGCAAATCCGAACCTGGTCGCGCGGGAACACGCATTATACCCACACGAAGCTTTACCACGTCGAGCGCGACGCGGAAATGGCGTTTACGAGAGTGCCGTGCGACGGCTCGAAGCGCATTGACGACTCGCTTATGGAGAGCATAGAACCGTTTGATTACACGGGCATAAAACCGTTTTCGATGTCATATCTTTCGGGCTGCGCGGCGGAAAAATACGATGTTGAGAAAGAACAGGCGGCGATAAGAATTGACCAGCGCATAAAGCAGGCTGCCGAGGAGGAAATCCGCCGGAGAGTGACAAGCTACAGCTCGGTGGAGGGCGTTTCCACCTATGTAAATTACCGCCAGCAGAAATATATCTACGCGCTGCTTCCCGTGTGGTTCTTCAACTACAACTACAAGGGCAAGGATTATTCGTTTGCGATGAACGGACAGACGGGAACGATGTTCGGAGAGCTGCCCGTAAGCCGCGCAAAGGCATTCTGGCTGGGCGCGGGAATTTTCGCGGCGTGCGCGCTGCTTACCGTGTGCGGCGGATCGGTATGCTTTGGAGGTGTTCTGTTTGGTTAAGTCTGTAAAAGGGAAAATCCTCCGGGCGGCGGTGGTGCTGTTTTGGGCTTTGGCAGCGTTTATCCTGCTTATGACAAACGCTCACGCGGCGGGCTACAGAGCGGTTTTAAAGGATATTGACCAATATGAGGACTGCCTTTCGGACAGTCAGGAGAAAATGCTTCTCGACCGCATGGAAAAGCTTGCCGATAAGGTTGAATGCAACATCGGAATTGCTATTGTAAGCGACCTTGAGGGTTATAACGACGAGGATTACGCCGATAATTTCGGATATGAAAACTTCGGGGACAGCGACTGGGCGGTGCTGGTTCTGCTTAACACCCACGATAATCCCAAATACCAGTATTATGTCGACAGGATAATGCTTAACAAAAGCGGCTATGAAATGTATTACAGCCACCTCGACCGCATTTTTGACAAAATCTATGCGGGTCTTGAAAAAAGCGACGGCTCATACGACTTCTACGCGGGCTGCAACAATTTTTGCAGCGCGCTTCAAAGCTACGGCGCAAAGGGCTTTGCGGGCGTTGCAAGGCGGTTTTCTGAGTACTTTTTTGAAAATTTCATGATAATGCTGTTTTTGCTGGCAATGTCGTTTGTTATAGCGATAGTTGTCGTAGGCGGATTTTCAAGCGGCTATAAGAAAAAGAAGCCGATTTCGGCAACGGTTTACATGAATAAAGACCGCACGCGCATTACGAATTCCGTAGACAGCTTTGTGCGCGAGTACACCACAAGCTACACTACAAGCTCCTCCTCGAGCGGCGGCGGTCACAGCGGCGGAGGCGGAGGCGGCGGTTCTCACGGCGGAGGCGGCGGACATCACCGCTGATTTTGCGGCGGTTGGAAACCTTCTCGCGGGATAGCTGTTACATATAACATTATGGTAATCTTATGCGTTGAGGGCAATCTTCAACGTTCGGCAGCTTTCCCTACAAGGCAGACCGTGTTCCCCGACAGGAAAAAGCTGCTCGAAAACGGCAGCTTTGTTGGGGAAAAGAGCAGCGGTTCGGGAGCTTCGGCGTTAGGGCAACCTTCGCCTGATTTCACATTGAACGGATTTCAGCACGCTGACAACTTTCCGCGCGGGGATTATCTCCCGCTTTGGGGAGCTTCGGCGCAAGGCAGACCGTGTTCCCCGACAGGAAAATGCTGCGTGAAAACGGCAATTTGGCGGGTGAAAGAAGCGGCGGTTTCCACGCGGGCGGTTCGGGAGCTTTTGCGCGTTTGGGGCAGTTTTTTGGGTTCGGCAGCTTTTCACGCGGGGTAATCATATTCCCATAAAGCGAGATTTTGCACGAAAACGCAGTTGACGGGCTGAAAAAATTAAGGAGAATTTGCATGAAAGCGGTAATTCAGCGGGTGGACAGTGCGAGCGTGTCGGTTGACGGCAAAACCGTCGGAAGCATCGATCTGGGCTTTCTGGTGCTGTTCGGGGCGGAGATTGGCGACAGCGAACGCGACTGTGAAAAGCTCGCCGCAAAAATATGCGGGCTTCGGATTTTCTCCGACGAGCAGGGGAAAATCAACCGTTCGCTTAAAGACGTCGGCGGGGGGCTGCTTGTCATCTCGCAGTTCACGCTGCTTGCGGACTGCAAAAAGGGCAACCGCCCGAGCTTTCTTGACGCGTGCGAACCCGAAAAGGCATCCCGGCTGTACGAATATTTCTGCGCTCTCTGCGAAAAGGAAATCCCCCGCACGGAACGAGGGGTTTTCGGAGCGGATATGTCGGTGAAGCTTACAAACAACGGTCCGTTTACGATTATTTTAGAGTGCAAAAACGGGGAAATTCTCTAATCCCGCCGAAGCGGTGCAAACGCGGCTTCTGACGGGCAAAAAATGGGAAATCCCCCGCACGGAACGAGGGATTTTCGGAGCGGATATGTCGGTGAAGCTTACAAACAACGGTCCGTTCACGATTATTTTAGAGTGCAGAAACGGGGAAATTCTCTAATCGCCTATACCGATAAGATTTTCCACCGCAAGGTGCAGATTGCCGAAATACTCCGCGCTTTTCTCGGAGTCAACGTTGCTGTAAAACGACAGCTTTGACGCGTCCGTGAAAAAGAAGCTCTTCGCCACTGCCCCGTTTTCGTAAACGCGCACGGCGGTAAAATCCGCGTCTATCGCGGGAGTAACGCACTCGGGCTGGTTGTCGGAAAGCCCTCGCAACGCCTCGGTAAGCTCGGAGAAGAAGCTTTTTTCCACCAGCTTCGCGCGGCAGACTATCCGCCCGTGGCGCATGGGGTGTTCTTCAAAGCGTTTTGCTTCCTCAAATGTGTACATATAAATCGGCTCGGAGAACCAGATGGAATTCTGAACCGCTTTTGCGGACACAAGCTTGTATATCCCGTGTTCGGAGATGAGCTTTACAAAAAAAGTCTGGTGGTTGTGCGACGGGAGCGCGAAAATATCGCAAACGACGGACGGAGCGTTTATGCGGAAGGACTTTTGCAAAAGCTCGTTTTCCGCAAAGGAAACCTCAGAATTGTACAAATCCCGCCAGTCGGCGTGATTTTCAAGCAATCTCACGGTTCGCACCCCCTCCGAATTATTTCGTAAATTGAGTATCATTTTTATTATAACACTTTTACAAAAATTTGTCAACAGATTAACTAATTAAATTGTCATAAAGAAAGGCTGTCCGGAATGAAAAAATTCATCAGACAATTTTGGATATTTCTGCCGCTTATTTTAGCGGCGGCAATGTATTTTTTGCTGCCGCATTTCCCGTGGTTTACGGAATATGTAATATCGCGCGGACTGTTTAAAATAGTTACGATACCGGTGGGGTTTGTAACGTCGCTTATTCCCTTTTCGCTTACGGAGCTTCTGGTGGTACTGGCAGTGCCGCTTGCGGTGTTTCTGGTGATTTTGCTTATTGTTAAGCTCAAAAAAAGCTCGGATCGGAAAAAAACCGCCCTCCGCGCCGCACGCGGAGTGATTGCGGTGATATCCTGCGCCGCGTTTATGTATATGGTATGCCATGGCGCGAATTATTACCGTTATCCTATGGAGAAGCTTATGGGCTACAAAATGGAGGAACACTCCCCCGAAGAGCTTCGCGATGTGTGCGTAATTCTCGCTAAGGGAGCGGCGGACGCCCGCTCGGAGCTCGGAATTTCCGACAGCGAACCATTTTCGTTTTCTGAAAGCATTTTCACCGAGCTTTCCCGCACAAACAGCGGCTATAAAACGCTTGTAGAGGAATACCCGTTTTTGTTTTCGTCGGTTTTGCGGCAAAAACCCGTTATTTTGTCGGAAGCGTGGTCGTATACGGGAATTGTCGGAATGTACTTTCCGTTTTTCGTTGAAAATAACGTAAACACCGCCCAGCCCGACTATGAGATACCCTACACCGCCGCTCACGAAAACGCCCACTCCCGCGGGATCGCCCTCGAAAACGAGTGCAATTTTCTGGCGTTTTTGTCCTGCATAAACAGCGAATACCCCGAATTCCGCTATTCGGGATATATGGAGGCTTTAAAGCTCTGCTCGAACGAGCTTTTGTCCGCGGATTTTGACCTCTGGCTGGAAACACGGCAATATCTCACCGAGGGCATGATGCTTGACTTTTATGATTTAAATCAATACATAGACGACCACTCGGGCGAGGTCATGGACGTTTCTCACGAGGTGAACGACACGTTTATAACCGTTCAGGGCGTGGAGGACGGCGCGGTAAGCTACGACCGCGCAACGGAGCTTATTCTGGCGTATTACTGCGAAGATCGAGAGTGAGAACGTCAAGGAGCGTATCGAGGACAAAATCCGCGCCGCTCTCTTCAAGCTCCCCGCGTGAGCCGTACCCGCAAAGCACTCCCGCGCATTTTACGCCGCATTCGTGCGCGCCAAGCACGTCGTAATTTCTGTCGCCTATCATAAGGCATTCGGAGGGTGATTTCCCTGTTTTTTCCAGAACAAGGGAGATAACCTGCGCTTTTTGGGAAATTTTACCGTCCAAACTTGAACCGACAATCACGCCGAAATACCCGTCAATTCCTGCGTTTTTGAGAATTATCTCGGAATTTTCCTGAAGCTTGCAGGTGGCAAGGCAAACGGTTCTGCCGCGGGATTTTAGCTCGCGGACGGTATCCTCCGCCCCCGCCATAAGCGTCTGCTCGAAAATGCCTTTTTTGCGGTAATACTCGCGGTAGAGCGCGACAGCTTTTTGCGCCTGCTCGGGCGGCAGCCCCAAATTATTTGCAAACAAGTCGAAGAGCGGCGGTCCCATGCACTCCAAAAGCGTCTTCTGCGGCGGCTTCGGGAAGCCCAGCGTTTCAACCGCGTATTCCATTCCGCGCGACACCCCCAAAAACGAGTCGGAAATCGTTCCGTCAAGATCGAACAAATAGGTGCTGAACATAAATTTCTCCCTTCTGCAATTTAGTAAATTATATCTTATTTTGGCGATTTTTTCAAGAGTTTTTGTTAATTTCGTATATTTTCACGAGATTTTCACCCAAAAGTTGAAAAAACCTCTTAACATTTTCTAAAAAATATGTTATAATAAATGAAATGTAACTATAAGCTTGGTTTATTAAGGAGCGCGTCTTAAGTCTATGAACAAAAAATTTCATTACATCAAAATCAAGGACGATCCGCCCAAAAAGCGGAACAAACGCAAAAAAGACAAGATAATGAAAAACATCGGGCACGCGCTGACGGTGGTGGGGACGACTGTGTCCTCAATGCTGCTGGTGCTGGTCATTATGCTTTGCATTGTCGTGACGGTGGTGGTCGTGTATATCCTGGACTTCGCGGATACGGGGTTTGACCTCAATCTGCGGGATATGAACATCAAATTTACCACAATGGTCTACGCCTACGACGAAGAGGGTCAGGCGGTGGAGCTTAAACGCCTCGCAAAAGAGGAAAACCGCATCTGGGCGGACTATGAGAATATCTCCCCGAACATCATAAACGCGGTTGTGGCGCGCGAGGACAAGCGTTTCTGGGAGCACAACGGCGTTGACTGGAAAAGAACGGTTTTCTCGCTGGTAAACGACGTTTTCGGGCTTGACCGCGCGGGCGAGGGCGGTTCGACGATTACCCAGCAGGTCATTAAAAACCTCACGGGCGACGATGAAAGAACCTACGACAGAAAGCTTCGCGAAATTTTCCGCGCGCTGTCGTTGGAAAAGAATAAATACACAAAATATGATATTCTTGAGTGTTATTTAAACCAAATTTCGCTCGGACACACCATTTACGGCGTGGAGGCGGCGTGCGAATACTATTACGGAAAATCCGCGTCGGAGGTCGATGTCGCGGAGGCGGCTGTTCTGGCGGGGATTATCAAGTCGCCGGGAGCTTTCCCGCCCGATGTGAACCTTAAGCTCTGCAAGGAGCAGCAGCTTTCGGTGCTCTACAACATGTATGAACAGGGGTATATCGACGCGCGCGAATACGAGGCTGCAAAGACCGAACAGGTGAAATTCGTGCCTGTGGTTTACGGGGACGCCTTCGGGTATATTGACCCGCGTTCCGTTCAGGAGACTCCCGAGGAGGATGATCCCGATACCGATGAAAAGCCCTATGAGGCTTACCGCTGGGACGAATACGAGGTTACTCAGAACTGGTACACCGACGCGGCGATAGAGCAGGTTATAAACGACTATGCGTCGCTTAAGGGCATTACCTACACCTCCGCAAGGAACGAGATTTACAACGGCGGGTATAAAATCTTCACCAATATGAATATGAAAATTCAGGATATTGTTGAGGAAAAATACCGCGACCCGCATATCGCCATAAATTCCTATAAAACCGACACCCCCGAGGAGGATCTTTTGCAGTCGGCGTTTGTGCTGATGGATTATACGGGAACAGTGGTGGCTCTCGCGGGGGGCTTAGGCGATAAGCCCGGAAACAGCTGCTTTAACCGCGCGACTATGGCTATCCGCCCGCCGGGGTCGACTATGAAGCCGATAGGTCCGTATTCCATGGGCATTCAGAACAATGTTATCACCTACTCCACTATGATGCCGGATAAGGGCATTACCGTCTACGGCATCGACAAGCTCTGGCCCGACAACTACGAAAAAGCGGGCGGCGACGGAAGACTGGTTCCCGTGTGGTACGCCGTGCGGCACTCGCTGAACACCATTGCGGTGCGCGTGACGCAGCTTCTTACTCCGCAGGTCGTTTACAACCAGCTTACGCAAAATCTCGGGCTTACAACGCTTGAGGAGTCGGATATCGCATATTCGCCGATAACGCTCGGCGGTCTTACAAAGGGCGTGAAGCTGGTGGAGCTGTGCGCGGCATACCAGATTATGGGAAACGGCGGCATTTACTACGAGCCGAAGCTTTACAGCCGCGTGCTTGACAGCAAAAATAACGTTATTCTCGAACAGAATTATTACGGCACGCAGGCGATAGACCCCGATACCGCGTGGATTACCAACCGCCTTATGAGGACGGTTATCACAGACCCGACGGGTTCGGGACAGTATGCGGTTTTGCCGAATACCGAGATAATCGGCAAAACGGGTACTTCAAACGACGGCAAGAATTTGCTGTTTATGGGGCTTACGCCGCAGTATGTCGCGCTGACGTGGTGCGGCAACGACCTCGGCAAGGACGTTTCAAAGATTTACGGGAAGCGTTATCTGGCGCAGATCTGGCATGATGTTATGATAGATGTTGTCGACACGACGCAGACTACGAAGTTTACGCCCGACCCGAGCACTGTCGAGCGCAGGTTCTGCACTGAAACGGGGCTGCTTGCCTCGAACGACTGCACCGACACGAGCATCGGCTACTACCGCAGGAACAATCTCCCCGATTTCTGCACCGGCGACCACGAGACGCAGGTTCAGGCAATCAAGGATTACTGGCAGGACTTTGACGACAGAAATGCCGCGGAAGTTCACGCAATGCAATAAAGAAAAAACCTCCCTCGGGAGGTTTTTTCAGTTTACAGTAGACAGTGTACGCATTATCCGCCTGCGGCGAATAACGCTGTGCACAGTAAATGGAGCGTTCGCCCCGGCGAACGCTTTTTTGATTGTAACAAAGAGGGCGGGCTGCCGATAAGCTTTCAGACAATCCGAATAATCCGCGGAGCGGATACCTACTACTATTCACTGTAAACTATATACTTTAAACTGCCAAATCCGCTTGACAACGCAAGTAAAATGTTGTATAATATATGTGTATTTTTGGAAATTTAAAATTGAAAGGAATTCGATTATGAAATACGATTTTGCCGCAGTTGAAAGCAAATGGCAGAAATACTGGGACGAGCACCGCACCTTCCATGCCGAAAACGACTACTCAAAGCCGAAATATTACGCGCTTGTGGAGTTTCCGTACCCGTCGGGCGACGGTCTGCACGTCGGTCACCCGCGCCCCTACACCGCAATGGATATTGTGTCGCGCAAGCGCAGAATGCAGGGGTATAACGTGCTGTTCCCGATGGGGTGGGACGCGTTCGGACTGCCGACCGAAAACTACGCTATCAAGAACAAAATTCACCCCGCAGTCGTCACTAAAAACAACGTCGCGCGTTTTAAGGGTCAGCTTAAGGCGTTGGGGCTGTCGTTTGACTGGGAACGCGAGATAAACACCACCGATCCCGATTACTTCAAGTGGACGCAGTGGATTTTCCTTAAGCTGTTCAACGCGGGTCTTGCGTACAAAAAGGAAATGAGCGTAAACTGGTGCACACAGTGTAAAGTCGTTCTCGCAAACGAGGAGGTCGTAAACGGCACCTGCGAACGCTGCCACGGAGAGGTTATCAGAAAGGTCAAAAATCAGTGGATGCTGAAAATCACAGAGTATGCGCAAAGGCTGCTGGACGATCTTGACTCGGTTGACTATTTTGAGAAGATAAAAACCGCTCAGGTCAACTGGATAGGGCGTTCGACGGGCGCGGAGGTCAATTTCAGGACGACGCTCGGCGATATGCTTACGGTGTATACAACCCGCCCCGATACGCTTTTCGGCGCGACCTATATGGTAATTTCCCCCGAACACCCGCTTGTCGAAAAATGGGCGGATAAACTCACGAATATGGACGCTGTCCGAGCTTATCAGAAAGAGGCTGCAAGAAAATCCGATTTTGACCGCACCGAGATGAACAAGGACAAAACGGGCGTGAAGCTCGAGGGCGTTATGGCGGTGAACCCCGTGAACGGCAAGGAGATACCGATTTTCATTTCGGACTATGTTCTTATGAGCTACGGCACGGGCGCGATTATGGCTGTTCCCGCGCATGATACCCGCGACTGGGAATTTGCTAAAAAGTTCAACCTGCCGATTATCGAGGTCGTTAAGGGCGGCGAGGACGTTCAGAAGGAGGCGTTTACCGACTGTGCGACGGGTGTTCTCGTGAATTCCGAGTTTCTGGACGGGCTGTCGGTTGAGGACGCAAAGGTTAAAATTAAGGAATGGCTGACCGAAAAGGGCGTCGGCAGAGAAAAGGTAAACTTCAAGCTCCGCGACTGGGTTTTCTCGCGGCAGAGATACTGGGGAGAGCCCATTCCCGTGGTATATTGCGAAAAATGCGGCTGGGTGGGACTTCCCGAAAGCGAATTGCCGCTGACGCTGCCCGAAGTTGACAGCTATCTTCCCACCGACAACGGCGAATCTCCGCTTTCCGCTATGGAGAGCTTTATAAACACCACCTGCCCGAAATGCGGCGGTCCTGCAAAGCGCGAGACCGACACCATGCCTCAGTGGGCGGGGTCAAGCTGGTATTTCCTGCGCTACTGCGACCCGACAAACGACAAGGAGCTTGCTTCAAAGGAGGCTCTGAAATACTGGCTGCCGGTGGACTGGTACAACGGCGGTATGGAGCACACTACGCTTCACCTGCTGTACAGCCGTTTCTGGCACAAATTCCTGTATGACGAGAAGGTTGTTCCGACAAAGGAGCCTTATGCAAAGCGCACCTCTCACGGAATGGTTCTCGGAAAAGACCCGCAAAATCCCGGAAAATTCTGCAAGATGTCAAAATCGCTTCACAACGTCGTAAATCCCGACGAGGTTGTCGCGGAATACGGCGCGGACACCATGAGACTGTACGAGATGTTTATCGGCGACTTCGAGAAGGCGGCTCCGTGGCAGGAGGAGGGCATTAAAGGCTGCAAGCGTTTTCTGGAGCGCGTCTGGAGCATGGCTGAGAACCTGAAGGACGGGGACGAGTATTCCGAGAAGCTGTTGGGCGTTATGCACAGGACGATCAAAAAGGTGTCCGAGGACATCGAAACGCTGAAATTCAACACCGCGATTGCGGCGATGATGGCACTGCTGAACGAGGCTGACGCCGCGGGCGGGCTTAACAGGGCGGAATTCCGCACGCTGCTTATTCTGCTGAATCCGTTTGCTCCGCATATCACGGAGGAGCTGTTTGAGCGGCTCGGGTTTGGCATCCTGAACGAGCAGAAATGGGTCGAATATGACGAAAAGCTGTGCGTTGAAAGCAATGTTGAGCTTGCGGTTCAGGTAAACGGCAAGGTCAAGGCGAGATTTAACGCGCCCGTCGACAGCGACAGCGAAACGCTTATCAATACGGCTCTGGAGCTTCCCGAAATAAAGGCTTTGACGGACGGAAAAACGATTGTAAAGAAAATTGCCGTGCCGAATAAGCTGGTAAATATTGTCGTTAAGTAATATTTGAGGGAATTTTAACAGTCTGTAAACGCCTCTCCGCTTTGGGGAGGCGTTTCTTTTGGGGAAGTTGTTATACAAAATGTTGAATTTAACGAAAATATTACAGAAAAATAGTAGAATATTTCCCCCGCGAATGAAAATACTACCACCGAAGGGAGCTGATTTTATGAAAAGCATTAAAAAGGGCGGCGCGCTGCTGGCGGCGTTTATGCTGACGGCGCAGACGCTTACCATGGCGAACGCGTCTGCGGACGCGGTGTGCTTCGTGCTGCGGGAATTTGGCGACAAAATCGCGCTCTTTGAGGAGGGCGTTGAAGAGCCGCTCGCGGTGTACAACACCTCGCCCGACGACCTCTACCCTGCCGACGCGGCACTGCTGCGAGAGGGAATACGGCTTCAAAGCCGCGCGGAGGTGTCAAGGCTTCTGGAGGATCTTGACCTTGAATAACGGCTAAGGCGGGGCTGCACTTGTGTAAAAAGTCAAGTCTCAGGCTGTAGAGAAAGTCCCAGATGCACGCAATGTGCGCTTCGCGCACAACGCTGAAGTGACACTGCGGACTAGGCTTTGTGCCTGCCGCAGTGTCGCTGACGCCGTAGATGGGGCTTTATCGACAGCCTGACCCGTTTGTTTTATTAACAAAATTTAATAAATGTTGTTGATTTGTGTTAAAATATCATTGCAAAATTGTTTAAATCGCAGAAAAATTAAAATATTGCAACAAACTGCGGGATTGTTGTTGCAAAAGGGACAAACTGTTGCATTATGACCATTGAAAAAACAGTTTACAATGAGTATAATTATAATGTAGTATTTTGTATGCAAAAGCGAGGTGACAGGGTGAACGAACAGACAGAAAAATCGCCCGTAAAGCAGAGCCTTTGGGGAAAATTCTTCCAGATGCTGATTACCTGGACGGTGTATTTCTTGTTCCGTCCGAAGATAATTTACGAGGACAAGACGCTTAAAAAGGCTCTCAAAAACCGTTCATGCGTTTTTGTCGCAAATCACACCCACCACTTCGACGGAGCGTATGGCGGAGCGGTTTTGTGGAGGTATAAGCCCTATGTTCTCGTGAAAAAATCGTGGTACGAAAAGCCCCGCACAGGGAAAATGATTTCGTGGTGCAGGTGCATTCCGATAAATCTTGACGAGGCGGACGGAGAATGGTTCAAGACCGCAGAGGGTATCGTCGAAAACGGCGGCTCGCTGCTTATCTTCCCCGAGGGAGGAATTGCAAGAGAGGGTCATATGCAGGAGTTTAAGGCGGGAGCGGCTCTTATTTCTGCGAAGCACGCCGTACCGATTGTGCCTTGTGCGATTTTCGGTACATACTCCCCCGTTTTCGGAATGCGGCAGAAAATCCTTGTCGGAAAGCCTATCGAGAGCAATTGCCCGCCCGATATGCGCCACAGCAAATACGCGCGGGAGCTTATCTCAAAGGCTGAAGCGAGGGTTAGGGCTATGTACAGAGAGCTTGCCGACAAATACGGCGACTGCGAGACTTATAAAGAGTTTTGAGGGTAAATAATCCGACATTGTCGGAAATTATAAAGGAGAGTTATTATGAATACTGAAATTTGCGAAAAAATCAAGAAGATGCTGGTGGAGAACCTGCGTATTCCCGAGGACGAGCTTGAATACACCTCCGAGCTTTTTGGGGACGACATCGGGCTTGATTCCATTGATTCCATCGAGATTATCGCGGGGATAGACAGCCTTTTCGGCGTGCAGATGACGGGTGCGGCAAGGGAGAATTTCCAGTCTATCGAGACGCTTGCAAAATATGTAGAGGAACATCAGGGTGAGTGATATGGCGAACAGCAAGCGTGTTGTTGTAACGGGTCTGGGACTGGTGTGCGCACTCGGCGAAAACACCGAGCAGTGCTGGAACGCCGCCGTAAACGGAATTTCAGGCATCCGCGAGGTGCAGTCGGTGAATACCGACAACTGCTATGCGAATGTCGGTGCGGAGGTTAATATCAAGTCCAAAGATCTTCCGGGAGCAAATTATGACAGGTCGTCGCTGCTTTGCATAAAAGCGGCGGGAGAGGCACTGGCTGACGCAAAATACGAGGTTACTCCCGAGAATTCCGACAGAATTGGCGTTATTGTCGGAAACTGCGTCGGCGGAGCGGCTTCCATTGATAAATATTTCACCGAGAAAAAAGAGGAGCGCGAGGATCCGCACGATATTTACAGAATGCCCGCGTCGGCGATCGCCAACAACGTGGCGTTTCATTTCGGGCTGAACGGCGTTACCGCAAATATCGTGAACGCCTGCGCGGCAGGCACGATAAGCCTGTCCTATGCCGCAGACCTTATCCGCGCGGGTAAGGCGGACGCGTTTGTAGCGGGCGGTTCGGACAGCTTTTCATCGCTGGCGTTTGCGGGATTTCACGCTTTGCACGCGCTGGACGCAGAGTCCTGTTCGCCGTTTAACCGCTCGAGCGGGATAACCTTGGGCGAGGGCGCGGGGGTTCTCATTATCGAGAGCTACGAGCACGCAAAGGCGCGCGGAGCGAAGATTTACTGCGAGGTGCTG
>CANRIQ010000035.1 GCA_947630655.1 uncultured Clostridia bacterium
CTTTGCAGACATATCGGTCCCGACTGCGACGTTCCCGCGGGCGACATCGGCACGGGCGGACGCGAAATCGGCTATATGTTCGGGCAGTATAAGAGAATTCGCGACGAATTTTCGGGCGTACTTACCGGCAAGGGACTGACTTACGGCGGTTCTCTCGCAAGAACCGAGGCTACGGGCTACGGACTTTGCTATTTCACCGATGAAATGCTGAAGGCAAACGGAAAGAGCTTTAATGGGCAGACCGTTGTAATCTCCGGTTCGGGCAACGTTGCGATTTACGCTACTCAGAAGGCTACCGAGCTCGGCGGCAAGGTGGTTGCTTTGTCCGACTCGAACGGCTATATTTACGATCCCGACGGAATTGATCTGCCTGTGGTACAGCAGATTAAGGAGGTTGAGCGCGGACGTATCAAGGAATATGTCGGCAGAACCTCTCACAAGAACGCGACCTACACCGAGGGCTGCAAGGGCATCTGGACAATAAAGTGCGACATCGCGCTGCCCTGCGCTACTCAGAACGAGATTGACAAGGAGTCCGCGGAGGCTCTCGCTAAAAACGGGTGCTATGCGGTTGCGGAGGGCGCGAATATGCCGTCCACTCCCGAGGCTATCGAGGTTTATTTTGCAAACAAGATGCTGTACGGTCCTGCAAAGGCTGCAAATGCGGGCGGTGTTGCGACCTCGGGTCTTGAAATGAGCCAGAATTCTATCAGATATAGCTGGACGTTCGAGGAGGTTGACGCTAAGCTGCACGATATTATGAAGGCTATCTTCAAGCAGTGCGACGACGCGTCCAAGGAGTACGGTATGCCCGGAAACTATATGGCAGGCGCGAACATCGCTGGCTTCCTGAAGGTTGCAGAGGCTATGAAGGCGCAAGGGTGCGTTTGATTTAGGCAGTTCCTAACAAAATCATACATCTAACCGCGGGGGTTCTCTCCCGCGGTTTTTGTCAAATTGTAAGGAAAATGTAAGAATTTGGGGGGATTTTTGGTTGACAATTCGCCTTTTGTGTGATAAAATGGTTATATAAGGGGGAATAACTATGGGGAAAACTAAACGCGGAAAAATTTCGTTCCGCGGGAGAATGCTGGCGGGCGTTTTATGCGCGGTTATGACGCTTTGTATTGTCGGAGAACCGGTGCTTACCGCTCGGGCAAGCTCTATTGACGACGCAATTGCAAGTTTGCAGGAGCAATACAAAAAGCAACAGCAGGAAAACGAAGCCCGCAAAAAGCAAATCGCGTCTCTGGGCGGGGATATCAGCTCAAATAAAGAGGCTATGAAGCTTGCCGACGAGTATCTGGAGGGCGTTGAGGCGGAAATCGCGCTGCGCGAGGAATACATAGGCGAGAAATTAAACCGGATTGCAAACAAGCGCGCAGAGATTGAGGCTGTAGAGCAGGCAATTGCCGACAAGGAAGAGGAAATTGAGCGGCGGAAGGTTGAGATTGCCGAGCTTCAGGCGGAAAACAAGGAAAATCTCCGAAAATTCGCGAAGCTTGCCCGCGCGCTTTATATGAACGATACCTCGGGGACAATCCCCGTGCTGAACGGCTCGGACGACTGGTACAGCTATTTTGTGTATTCGGACGTTGTGCGGAACATAAGCGGGCAGAACGCCGAGTTTATGCAGCGGCTTATGGACTCGATAAAGGCGCAGGAGGCGTTGATCGACGCGATGAACGCCGAGATAGAGCGGCTGGAGCAGAATAAGCTGGAGCTGGAGGCTCAAAAGGCTGAATATGAGAAGGAAGAAGCGGCTCTGGAGGCGGAAAAGGCGGAGCTGTCGGATGACGCCGCAGAGGCTTCTGCGTATCTTAACAATCTGGCGCGGCAGAATTCCGACCTTCAAAGCAGGGTGAACAAGCTGACCGCGGACAACGCCGAGGGAGACGATATTCTCGCGGAGCTTGACAGGCAGATTGAATCGCTTATCCGTCAAAAGCAGTCCGGCAGCGACACGGTTCAGTATACCGACGGGTTAATCTGGCCTCTGGCGAAGAAATTTCAGCTTATCACGACGTATTTTGTCGCGTACAGCGCGTTCCACGGCGGCGCACACAAGGGCATTGACATCGGAAACGCAGGCATAAAGGACGCGGAAATTCACGCGGCGCAGTCGGGGACGGTTATCGTCGTGTCGAACACCTGCACGCATAACTACGGAAAGAAGGAAAAGCACTACTGCGGCGGCGGTTACGGAAACTACATAATTATCGACCACGGCGGGAAGCTTTCTACGCTTTATGCGCACTGCGGCTCGATAAATGTTACTCAAGGGCAATTTGTAAATCAAGGCGACGTTATCGGGCACGTTGGTTCTACGGGATGGTCTACGGGGTATCATCTGCATTTTGAAACGCGCGTAAACGGTATCGCGCAAAATCCGTTTAACTACACATACAAGTATATTTTCTGATTTAAGCTGAGGTAAAAAATGGGCAATTTTTATGTATTTCTTCAAATTCATTTCGGCAGTCTTGCGGAGTTGATTTTCTATCTGCCGCCTGTAATAGCGGCGGGGATTATCTTTTGGTTTGCGAGAATGATAATACAGAAAATTAAGCTCCGCGGGGATTACAAAGAGCTAAGACGCGCGGCAATACTTCACGAAATAATTTTAACGCTGTTTTTCTGCTGGTGCGCGTTTATTTTCTGCGCACTTCTGGCGGATTTGTACCTGCACCCGTTTCTTGCAAAGCTCTACGACGGGAAAAATCCGTTTAAGGGAATGGATTTACGCCCGATAATCGGTGGTTTCCCGCCGAATTTTGTGCCGTCGATATTCCGCGGGTCTTTTGACCTCCAACATATGCTTTTAAATGCCGTGCTGTTTATGCCGTTCGGGGTGCTGCTGCCGTTTTTGATGAAAAAGGCAAATTTGCTGAAAGTGACGCTATTCGGCTTTGCAACAAGCTTTCTTGTGGAATTCGTACAGTATTTTGTGGGGCGCGAACCCGACATCGACGATTTGATAGCGAATACCCTCGGAGCGTTTTTGGGAGCATTGATTTTTGTGCTGATTAGAAAGCTGTTCCCGAAATTTACCGAAAAATGCAGGACGACTGTTAAACAAAATAAATAAAAATTATCCCGTTTCCTTCAAGAAACGGGATTTTTTGTTCAATTTGAAGTTGGCATTATTTTAACGTTGGATTTCACAAATTTTATTTTGCTCTGCCAAAAACAAAACGCTGACGACAACAAAAATGACAGTGCGAAAATCGAGATAGCCGCGCCCAAAGGAACATTGAAGCCCTCGGACTTCAGCTTTTGCGGCAAAAAACCCGTCCCGATGATAAGCGGCAGAAAAACCAGATACACCACGGCAAGTCCGCCAAGCTGAACATTTTCAAAAATCGTGCTGACGAAAAGCGTTAAAAAGCAGACAACCGCGCCGATTATCAGCGTGTCGGAGATTTCGCGTGCGCCGCACTTCCGCGCTTCGAGGTATATCATATACACGCCCATTAAAATCAGCGGCAGACCATAGCACATTATTATCTGCAAAATCGGCAGTGACAGCGTGAAAAGCTCCCTAGATACCGGCAGCGCGCGGACCGCTTTGTTGCCCGAAAGTTCCACCGACAAAAATATCATCACGATAAGCTCAAACGCTGACGGAGCCAAAAACAGAGCAATTTTCGGGTAAAGATATTCTTCGCTGCCGAACGGCTCGCTTGCAACGTAAGGCAAAGTTGCCAGCAACGCGAAAGCTGCCACAGAAATCCACACGAATTTTTGCATTCTGAGAGAATTTAAAAGGTATTTAAGCCCCGTCATTTTTTCCGCTCCTTTCGGGTGAATTTTTTGGAATTCAGCAAAACATATAAAAGAGACCCTGCATACACCGCCGCGCAGGCGATAAGCGCGTACAGCACAACATCGTCCGAGGCGGTGACCTCCTGCTCGCCGAAAAAGCCGACGATCCCGCCCGCAAAGCCGATTGTCACCATAAGCAAAACGAGTTTTACAAAATAATTTTCAACATATGTAACAAAATTCATTATCGACAAAAATACCACGGAAACAACAACGCTGAACATCAGCATAAGCGTACTTTCGAGGTAAAACGAGCCAACTACTGCGACAAACGCAGTTTCGAGCAGGGAGATTATATTACCGCCGAGCACCGCGCGCCGGAAATGCTTTTCGGCGTTCGGGAGTGAACGGAAAAATTTGTACCCGAAATTCGACTGGTTGGGGGAATTTGCAAGCAGAGTGCCGTTAAGCGCGATAATAGACAAAACGCACGGGATTACCATATGCTGAACCCCGACGAAACCGCTCAAAAAATCCTCGAACGCGGCGGTATTTTTGAGCGTAAAACCGCACGCCGCCACCACTGCGAACCACGCGGCGAGTATTATAATTCTTCGGTGTCCAAACGAATAAAGTTTATACGAACGCAGAATTTTCATCGCTTACCCTCCGCGTATTTCAAAATTCCCACCGAGAGCGTCTGCAAGCTCGGGCGTTCGGTTACCGCGCCCAAAAGCCGCAGTTTTTCGGAATTTTCCGCGTATGCAAGACCCTCGAACGTTGTCGAATTTACGCTGTACGACAACAGCAGTTCCCTTGCCGCGGGGAAATTTTCGGGGTCGCCGCGGACGATTATGTATTTTTCCTTGAGGTCATCCACAAAGCCCGTTTCGATTATTTTGCCGTTACCCATAAAAACGGCGTAATCGGTGGCGTTTTCCATATCGGCAATGTTGTGCGTCGAAAAAATTATCGATTTTTCGCCGTCGCCGCGGTCGAGATATTCGCGGAATTTATCGCACAATCTGTCGCGCATAAGCGGGTCGAGAGTGCTTCCCGGCTCGTCGAGAATAAGCAGGTCTGTTTCCCGCGCAAAAACCGCCGCCAGAGCCGTTCTCATGCGGTTTCCGTCGGAGAGCTTGTACATCGGAAGCTGTTTTTTCGCAAGATGCGACTCAACGCCCAGTTCATCGCAAATCCGCGCGAAATTTCCGCGGTCGAAGTTCTTATACGCTATCTCAAACGAGGACGCGATATTTTTCGCTTTCCAGTTTGTCGGGAAAAATCCCGCCGCAGCGCAGTAGCCTATCCGCTCGCGGACTGCGGGGCTGTCGGGGTCGGTAAATTCGCCGAAATAACTGATTTCCCCCGAGTTTGCGTGAATTACCCCGCAAAGGATATCGATAAGCGTTGTCTTGCCCGCGCCGTTCGCGCCGATAAGAGCCGTTGCAAAGCCCTTTGGCACGGCAAAATCAAGCTCCCCGAGCGTAAATTTACTATAGCTTTTCACAAGCCCGCTTGCCGAAATTATACTTTCCATAAATTCCTCCTAAACCTTATACAGCACGTTTATCATTTCAACAAGCTCGTCGGGCGACACCCCCGCAAGCCGCGCCTCGTCCATGGCGTTTTGCAGATGCTGTTCGAGAGTACGCAGATGCTGTTCGCGGATCATTTCCCTGTCCTGCGCATTTACAATATATCCCTTCCCCTGCACCGCCGAAATAAGCCCCTCCTCGGTCATAAGCTCGTATGCCTTCATGGTCGTGATAACGCTTATTTTCAGATCCCGCGCAAGTCCGCGTATCGACGGCAGAAGCTCCCCCTCGGCAATTTTGCCGTTTATAATCTGCTCTTTAAACTGCGCCGCAATTTGCTTATAAATCGGCACATCGCTGTTTTGCATTATCTTCAACCGCTCACCCCCATAGCTGTTCATAGAGTATATATACAGTATATACTGTTTATTCCGATTTGTCAAGGGGGATTTTGAAAAAAATTGCAAAAAAATCCCGTTCTACCGGAGAACAGGACAAAATTTTTAAATTAGGCTGTAGAGAAAAGGCTGTCAAGAAAGCCGCAGATACGAGGAAAAGGCATTGCAGACTAACCTTTGTGGTTGCTGCAATGCCTTTGACGAAGTAGATGTGGTTTTATTGACAGCCTGAAATTAGTGGTGGAAGAGTCTTATCCCTGTAAATGCCATTGCAATGCCGTATTTATCGCATACCTCGATAACATTGTCGTCGCGGATAGAACCTCCCGGCTGGGCGATAAACTCAACGCCGCTCTTGTGAGCGCGCTCTATGTTGTCGCCGAACGGGAAAAACGCATCCGAACCGAGAGAAACGCCCTTCATGGTGTCAAGCCACGCGCGTTTTTGCTCGCGTGTGAACACCTCGGGCTTTACCTTGAAAATCTTCTGCCACTCGCCCTCTGCAAGAACATCCATATAATCCTCGCCGATGTAGAGATCGATAGCGTTGTCGCGGTCGGCGCGGCGAATATCGTCCACAAACTGCAAATTCATAACCGTGGGAGACTGGCGCAGATACCAGTTGTCGGCTTTCGTGCCCGCAAGGCGTGTGCAGTGAATTCTCGACTGCTGACCCGCGCCCACGCCTATTGCCTGACCGCCGCACGCGTATGCCACGGAATTTGACTGCGTGTATTTAAGCGTTATAAGAGCAATCGCGAGGTCGTCGCGCGCCGATTTCGGGAGAGTTTTGTTCTTTGTCGGCATATTCGCAAACAGTTCATCGTTAATCACAAGCTCGTTTCTGCCCTGCTCGAACGTTATCCCGAAGACCTGCTTGCGCTCTATCTTCTCGGGAACATAGTTCGGGTCAATCTTGATGATATTATAGGTTCCCTTTCTCTTTGATTTGAGAATTTCAAGAGCGTCGGCGTCGTAATCGGGTGCGATAACGCCGTCGGAGACCTCGCGCTGAATAATTCTTGCTGTCGACGCGTCAACCTTGTCGGAAAGCGCGATAAAATCGCCGTAGGAGGACATTCTGTCCGCGCCGCGCGCCCTTGCATAAGCGCACGCAAGCGGAGAAAGCTCGCCCAGATCGTCAACCCAGTAGATTTTAGCGAGCGTTTCGGAAAGCGGAAGCCCTATCGCCGCGCCCGCGGGAGATACGTGCTTGAATGAGGTTGCGGCGGGCATTCCCGTGGCCGCCTTAAGTTCCTTTACAAGCTGCCAGCCGTTAAACGCGTCCATAAAGTTGATGTACCCGGGCTTGCCGTTAAGCACCTCTATAGGCAGATCCCTGCCGTTTTCCATAAAAATTCTCGACGGCTTCTGATTGGGATTACAGCCGTATTTAAGTTCCAGTTCGTTCATATTGTCCTCCTTGTTTTGTACTCCTTAAAAGCTGTGCGTATGCCAGCTATCTTTGCCTTCAAAACCGTAATATAACTCGTCAAGGAGCCATGCCCCGCCGACAAGCCTTATCACGAATTTATGCTTTTGTCCCATACCTGCCTTTTCAAAATGCGTTTCAACACTAGCCTTGTCGGGGTTGCGCATTTTGAATTCCGCATAAAAATCACCGTTTACATAACCAAACTCCTGCGGTTCGCCGTAACTCCCGCCGCACCCGCGCGACAACAGTTTGTCGGTGCAGTTTGGTTTTAGCAGAGAATACATTCTCTCGCGGTATTCCGCCATAAGCTCCTTCCAGCCGGGAGCGGTCTGATAAGACGGTATTCCCGCCTTTTCCTTTTCAATGTCAAGCTGCTTATCCCGCTCGAACATCTCCTTTTCAAGCGCGGACTGTTGTTTTAACAGCTCGAAAAGCGGTTCGCAGATTTCGTTCATAAACGGCGCGTATTTCGCGCTTGCCTTGCAGATAAGTTCCATAACATATTCCTTTCTCAATCAACGTCTATGTTCAAGTAATGCTTTCCGCAGTGCAAACAGGTGAAAAGATAGCCCTCTCCGCCGTTTTGGAGCATTTCCTTTGCGTCATCAAAGGGTATCATACAAACGTCAACCCGGTAGGTTTCCTCGACCTCTTTTGCAATGCCGAGACGCTCTATATCCTCCCAGGTGACATATCCCTCAAACGCGCAGTAATCGTCACAGCAGGCAAACCAGTCCTCCTGCTGATAGGCTTGATAGCACGGGGTCCTGTGGATAAGCTCGTCGAGTTTCGCGGGGTCGGAAACCTTGTCTGCACACGCTTCGTCCACAAACTGCCCGTTAAAGACCTCCGCCGCAAAACCGCTCGAAATACATTCGGGGCAAAGAAAATCGACGTTTTCCGCCGAGTAGAACGGTCCGCTGTAATACACGGGGGTCTGCTCCTTGCAGCAATAGCACCGAACGGTCTTGTCGTTCTTGAACGCTCCCGTTTTCAGAGGGTCGGGGTGGTATTTAAATTCACTCATAACGCTCATAATGCTCATATCGCTCACTTGTTCTTGTTGACAATTCGGCTGTCAAATTTTCCGGTTTCGAGGTCGATATAACGCGTGAAAAGAGATACCTTGTTGTCCGCGTTAAGATTGCTCCACACGAAATTTGTAAATTCATCAAGCGTCATATCGGGAATTTCAACGTCCTTAGGCTCGCCCTCAAACGACGGCAGAGGGTCGCCCGCGCTTTTGTAGGTGTGAATGAAGGAACCAGTGCCGTTTTTGGGGTTGGCATAAGCGAACGTAAATCTTCTGCAGGAGTCGGGGTCACCGTTCGCGGATTTCAGGATTGACATAGCGTAATTCATACCGCCGTTTTCAAGGTGAATTATGCCCGAAATGCGGGGAGTGAAATTCGGCTTGTCGTCCTCAAACTCGCGGGTACGGAGAGACTGCTCGAAAGTCATCTGTCTGTCCATGCCGTCATAAATCGTATCGGTCTGGTCGCCGTTCGTGACAATGGTCTTATTGCCGAGAACCCGCACGGGAGCGTAGATTATAAGGTGCGGATCGGTCATTTTCGACTCGTCGAACGCCTGTGTGCGAATGCCGTCGCCGTCCGAAACAAAAACGCGGTTGCGGCTGTTTTCGCTGCGCCCCATAATGAAGTACGCGATGACCGCCTTTTTGCCGTCCGCGCTCTTGCCTATCACTATTCCGCGCCCGTGGTATGCCAGTGAATTCAATTCCTTGTCAAGTGAAATCATTTTTTGTCCTCCTTTAAATTGTTCCTGATATGCAACTACCTGCCCTTAGCAAATTCTCCCCCGCCGCGATAGGTATTTACGCAGCAGGAAAACTCCTGCCCGCAATTATTGCAGCGAATGAGATGATAAATTATATCGTCAGCCCACCGCCCGTTTTTATCCTTTACCTCGTCAAGCGGGCAATTCCCCGAAACAAGCGAAAAATCGCCGCCCGCGATAAGCCCTTTTATATATTCCACCGTCTGCAAATACTCCCGCGGCGAACGAAACAGGTTTACAAGCCTTATTCCCGAACACCGCTCACACATCAACATAAGCCTTTCCGTCGCGGATGGTTATCCTGTCCTCGCAGAACAGCGAAACCGCCTTCGGCAGCAGCTTCCACTCGACGTTTTCCATGATCCTCCGCTGGAGAGCTTCGGGCGTGTCGTCGTTTTTGACTTCAACCGTTCCTTGCAGGATAATCGCGCCCGCGTCGGCTTTTTCGTTTACAAAATGAATAGTTGCACCAGACACCTTAACTCCGTAATCCAAAACTGCCTTGTGAACCCGAAGCCCGTAAAATCCCTCTCCGCAGAAGCTCGGAATAAGCGCGGGGTGAACGTTGATTATCTTGTACGGATACGCCCTTGTCACGCACTCGTCAAGTATCGTCATAAAGCCCGCCAGAACGATTAAATCGGCGTTTTGCTTCTGAAGTTCCGCCAAAATCGCCTCGCTGTAATTTTTCGAGCTGTAATGGTCCTTTCGCGGCACGACAACTGTGGGAATGTCAGCCTCTCTCGCGCGCTCGAGCGCGTATGCGTCCGCCTTCGACGAAATAACGCAGGTTATCCGCCCGCCCTTTATTTCGCCGCGGTTCTCAGCGTCAATAAGAGCCTGCAAATTCGTTCCTCCGCCCGACACCAGCACCACAATGTTTTTCATAACGTTCACCTCAGTTTCTTTAGCTGTATTTCAACCAGCATATACCCGCTTTCGGGGTAACCTTCCTTGACATAACCGCCGTTTGCCGTATAAATTCCCAGATCAAGCCGCTTGAAAACGCCGTTTTGCTTTCCGTAATACGGGAGGGTTTCAAACGCCTGCTCCCACGGCATACCGCAAATGTTAAGCTCTCCGCCGAAAAATTCTCTCGGAAAATGCCGCGACCACATCTCGCCCTCGCGCATCAGTATCTCTAAAGCGTACACGACCGAGCCGTTTTTTGTAGGGCAATAAACGCCCAGTCTGTCCCATACATAATTTACCTGTCTTTGATACAGCGGGTCTTTTTTTCGGCTGTCTTTCGGGAAAGCTACCCGCCGCGGCTTTCCGAGCAGCTTTTCAAACACGCTTATGTGCGACGGAATGTCGATTACGACGCCGTTTATAACTATCTCGTCCTCGTCGAGGGAGATTTTAAGCGGCGAAATTTCCTTTTTAAAAAGCACTTTACCCCTCTGCAAGCTGCACCGAAAGCGTGGTAAAATCCTTTTCGGTGCGTGAATTCTCGTCCTGCATGAAATCGACATACTCCGCCACCGCGCTGTAACCGCCGAGGATTATCTCGCGGAAAAATTCGGGCTCATCGGGTGCAAGGGGCGTGGGCGGAGCGTTTTTCACCGCCCGGAGCCAATTTGCACCGTTAATCGTGACCTTGCCCTTGAAAAATTCCTTCGGGTAGTGCTTCGGGCAGATTTCGCCCTTGTTCAGCCGCATCTCAAAGCAGTACACAACCCCGCCGTTTCTCGTATAACAGCACAGCCCGAGCTTGTCCCATGTGTAATTCACGCGCTTTGAATCCAGCGCGGAATTCATATCCTTGTCCTTCTTAAATACCACCTTCCGCGGCTTTCCGAGTATTTTCGCAAGCGCGTCGATATGCGTCGGAATGTCGATTGCAACGCCGTTTATGGTTATTTTGTCATCGTTAAGTTCAACAAATACGTCCTCGGGTGCGACAAGGATTTTCTTACCAAAAATTCCCATTATGCGAAAATTACTCCTTCATCGGACTTTACGGTTTCGCCGATAACGAAAGCGCGCTCGCCGTTCTGTCCGAGGATTTCAACCGCTTTTTCAGCGTTCTCCTTATCAACAACGACAGCCATACCTATGCCCATATTGAACGTGTTGAACATATCATGTTCGGAGATATTCCCCTCTTTTTGGATAAGCGCGAAAATCGGCGGAACATCGAAGCTGTTTTTATCGATTTTCGCGGAAATGCCCTCGGGCAGCATACGCGGGATATTCTCGTAAAATCCGCCGCCCGTGATGTGGGAAATGCCCTTTACGGGGAGCTTTGAAATAAGCTCAAGCACGGGCTTTACATAAATTCTCGTCGGCGTTAAAAGCGTGTCGCCAAGCGATTTCCCGAGTTCGGGAACGAAGCTTGTGAGGTTTCTGTCGTTGATATTGAAAACCTTGCGCACCAGCGAAAAACCGTTTGAATGAACACCGCTCGAAGCGATGCCGACAACGGCGTCGCCCTCTTTTATAGTGTTGTTGTCGATAATTTTAGACTTATCGACAATGCCCGTCGAATAGCCCGCAATATCGTATTCGTCCTCAGCCATCATGCCCGGATGTTCGGCAGTTTCGCCGCCGACAAGCGCGCAGCCCGCCGCCACGCAGCCGTCCGCCACGCCCTTTACTATCTGTGCGACCTTTTCGGGGTAATTCTTCCCTATCGCGATATAATCAAGGAAAAACAGCGGCTTTGCCCCGCAGCAGATAATGTCGTTTACGCACATTGCCACGCAGTCAATGCCTATGGTATCGTGCCTATTCAGCAGCATAGCGATTTTAAGCTTAGTTCCCACGCCGTCCGTGCCGCTTACGAGAATGGGCTCCTTATACCCCGTAAGATCGGGCTGAAACAGACCGCCGAAGCCGCCTATCCCCGAAATGCACCCCGGGATCTTCGTCCTCTCAACGTCCTTTTTCATCAGGCGGACCGACTCGTACCCCGCGGTAACGTCAACGCCCGCCGCTTTATAGCTTTCGCTGTAACTTTTCATAAAATTTCCTTTCCTATTTAGCGAAAATGAATTACTCGTCAAATTTGGTCTCAAACTTATCCTTCGGAAACTCCTTCGGGACTTCAACGGGATATTCGCCCGTAAAGCACCCGCGGCAGAACCCGCATTTCGCGCCCTCGGCGATTTTCACCACCGCGTCTGTGCTTAAAAATCCGAGCGAATCAACGCCTATAATTTCGGCGATTTTCTCGACCGAATGTTTATTCGCAATGAGATTTTCCTTGCTGTCGATATCCGTGCCGAAATAGCACTCGCTGATAAACGGCGGCGCGGAAATCCGCATATGTATCTCCTTTGCTCCTGCCGCCCGCAGAAGCTTCACGACCTTAGCGGAGGTTGTCCCTCTTACTATGCTGTCGTCCACCAGCACCACGCGCTTGCCCTCGACCGTCTCGCGGATAACGTTCAGCTTTATCTTAACCGAATTTTCGCGCATGCCCTGCGTCGGCTGGATAAACGTCCTGCCGATATAGCGGTTTTTGATGAACCCGACCCCGTAGGGTATCCCCGACTCCTGCGCGAAGCCCAGAGCCGCGTCAAGACCGCTGTCGGGGCAGCCGATAACCACGTCCGCCTCGCAAGGGTGCTCCTTTGCAAGATAATGCCCCGCGCGAAGCCTTGCCTTGTGCACAGACGCGCCCTCTATGACCGAATCGGGACGCGCAAAGTAGATAAACTCGAACACGCACATCGAGCTTTCCCCGCCGCAATGCGTTTTTATGGACTCAACGCCGTTTTCATCGATAACAACAATCTCGCCGGGCTCTATATCGCGGATAAACGTCGCTCCGATGCTGTCGAAGGCGCAGGTTTCGCTCGCGACAACATAGCCCTCGTCGTCCGAAAGCTTTCCGAGAGCCAGCGGTCTGAACCCGTGCGGATCGCGCGCCGCAATAAGCTTTTTCGGGGACATAATGCACAGCGAATACGCGCCTTTTATGCGGTACATCGCGCGCTCCACCGCCTCCTGTATAGAGCCGCATTCAAGCCGCTCGCGGGTTATCGCATAGGAAATGACCTCGGTGTCGGACGTGCTGTGGAAAATAGCACCCTTAAGCTCGAATTCCCGCCGCAAATCCAGTGCGTTTATCAGGTTTCCGTTATGCGCAATCGCCAGCGCGCCTTTTACATGCCGCACCGTCATGGGCTGGCAATTTGCGGTATTGACGTTTCCCGTCGTGGAATAGCGAACGTGTCCCACGGCTATCCTGCCGTCCTCGAATTCATCGAGAACACGCTGTGTGAACACCTCGTTTACAAGCCCCAGTCCTTTGTGCGTCTTGAAAACGCCGCGCTCGTTTACAACTATCCCGCAGCTTTCCTGACCCCTGTGCTGTAACGCATACAGAGCGAAATACGCGCTTGTCGCCACATTTGTGGGCTTGTTGGTGTAAATGCCGAAAACGCCGCACTCTTCGTGAATACTGTTGAACATCTGCAATTTCCTCTATTCGGTTTTTGGAGAATTATTTTATCCCGAGACGGCGCATAATCTCCTTATAAGCGTCCTCAACCCCGCCCATATCGCGGCGGAATCTGTCTTTATCAAGCTTTTCATGAGTTGTCGAATCCCAGAAACGGCAGGTATCGGGGGAAATTTCGTCTGCAAGCAGAATTTTCCCGTGGTAACGCCCGAATTCTATCTTGAAATCGATAAGATCGATGTTCAGCTTCTTGAAGAACCCGAGCATAAACTCGTTCACCTTGAACGCGTATTTGGAAATATCCGCAAGCTCCTCCTCGGTTGCAAGACCCAAGCCGAGAGCGTAATAATCGTTTATGAACGGGTCGCCCAACTCGTCGTTTTTATAGCTGAACTCCAGCGTCGGACGCTTTAACGGCGTGCCCTCCGCAATGCCGAGTTTTTTCGAGAAGCTGCCCGCGGCAACGTTTCTTACAATAACCTCCAGCGGCACAATTTCCACCTTTTTAACAAGCGTTTCGCGGTCGGAAAGCTCCTCCACAAGGTGCGTCGGAACGCCCTCTTTTTCCAGAAGCCCGAACATGTAATTCGTCATTTTGTTGTTGATAACACCCTTGCCGACGATTGTGCCCTTTTTCTCGCCGTTGAACGCCGTCGCATCGTCCTTGTAATCAACAATGACCATATCCGGGTCGTTTGTCGCGAAAACCTTCTTTGCCTTGCCCTCGTAAAGCTGTGCGCCTTTAGTAATATTTTCCATTTCAAATTCCTCCGTAAAATGTAATTCTGTAAAAAATTTACAGATTTTCAAGCTCGAGCTGGAGCTTATGATCCTTTTCATTGATCTGGTCGATCATTGCGCGCTTTGCAACGGAAAGCTGCGCCGAAAGAGCCTCGTTTGACAGAGCCAAAATCTGGATTGCAAGCAAAGCCGCGTTTTTCGCGCCGTCCACCGCAACCGTCGCCACGGGTATCCCCGACGGCATCTGAACCGTCGACAACAGAGCGTCCAGCCCGTTGAAGCTGCTCCCCGAACACGGGATCCCGATAACAGGCAGCGTCGTGTGACCCGCGACAATCCCCGCCAGATGCGCCGCCATGCCCGCCGCGCAGATTA
>CANRIQ010000036.1 GCA_947630655.1 uncultured Clostridia bacterium
CACCAAGTTGTTCTGAGATAAAAGCCTTGATGTCCTTATGTATTGAGTAATTGTTCTCGTACAGAAAATATCTGCACCCGCTCTCTTTAAGGGCGCGGACGTACTGCATAAACAATTTGCCGCCTATGCCGTCTGGCGTGGTTTCTCTGCCTGCTTTGGCAATGCTCCAATAGGTGCAGGGCGAACCTCCCAGCAGCAAGTCAAAGCCTTTGAATTGTGTGAAATCTCCCTCGAAAACATCTCCGTGGTGAATTATATCGGGGTAGTTTTTCTTTGCAATTTGTATGGCGTACTTATCGATTTCAAACGCGTGGTATTCCTCAACGGGTATTCCCGCGCGTTCCAACGCCACGCGCCCGCAGGCTATCCCGTCAAAAAGGGATAAAACTCTCATTACTCGTCCTCCAAAACCTCAATTTTGCTTGCAAGCACCCTGACAGTCGTGCCGCCGTTCCTGTCAAGGAGCGTTACCGACCGCCGCTGCCTGCCGTTTTTGTCGATTGTGAGAATATACTCTGTTATGCACTCGTATTCCGCGCCGTTGTACATCACCCGCGATTTGTTCCGCATTGCGTTTACGATTTCTTCGCTTGTCATACTGCCAACCCCTTTGCCATCGCTATAAATCGCATTGCCGTTGCTATGCATTTCATCACCGCGCCGAGCTTACTTTTCCAATGCAATACTCTGCGAACATTTCCACGCCCTCGCAAAACTTAACACACATTTCGCAGCCAAGCCCTCACTGTACTTTGCATTCCTGAGCATAACCGTTGCGAAACAATTCCTACCAAGCGAAACTATGCCTTTGCCTCACGTTCCAGTGCGGAACCTTACCATTGCCTAGCAAGCCAAATCATTGCCAAAGCAAAAATTTTCTTTGCCCCTCCGTTGCAACACATATCTGTGCAAAACCAGCGCGACACCGCGCTTTGCAGTGCATTTCCTATGCAATTCGCAGCCTTGCCATTGCCTCGCTATCTGTGGAGTGCCTTTGCAAATCGTTACCATACGAGCATTACTATTCCAACGCAAAACAACTCGGGGCGTGTCTTAGCATTTCCCTAGCCTCGCATTGCCGTACCTTTGCCTTTTGCTGCCATTCCAGTCATTGCCTTTGCCTGACTGTCTATTCGGTTCACAGCCGTTGCCATCAATCGATTTCCTCAATGTAATCGACTTCAAAACGTCCTTTGCCCGAGTTGCGCCACTGCCCAAAGCCTTTAAGTTTGCCGTATTCGAGCCACTCTTTTACGAGCTCAACATCGCTATCAATCAAGCAACGCACGATGAATTCAAGCCGTGTTCCCTCGGGCGCGGTTTCGGAGTTTGCAAGCGATACGCGCTCGCCCTGCGGCGTGCTAGCCCTTAAAGGACGCTGACAACTCCCCAGAAGCATTCCCGACATTATCAGCGGGATATTCCGCGGTTCAACAAAAATGTGATTATCTACTTTCTTCTTAAACGCCTTGACCTCGCTGCTCTTTGTGCCTTTTACTTGCCGCAATGCGCCGCAAGCCTCTTTGAAAAATCCGCGCACCTGGTAGTCATACACAAACGGCGAGCCGTCTGCAAACTTCGGGAAAATCGTCTTGCCCTTTTCCCGTACTTCATCAACCCCGACCGCCTCGATTTCTTCGGCGCGGCTCTTAGCGTCAGGAGCTTTCGAGCCGATAAACTCGTCGTAAATTTCATCGTTATTCGGCGAGCTGCCCAACACCTCCTCCAAAAATGTAATGCCAACCTTGAGTGTTTTCATTTCCTTTTTACCCCTTTTCTTGATTTATTTCTCCCCTTTTGCCATATAGGCAAAAAAGGGAATTGACATAAACAATATCCCGCAAGCCCCTTTTATGGTCTCACGTATCAAAATAGAATTTGCAAGCACGCCGTCGGCGTTTTCAAATTCGAGCGTTCCGACCGACCCAACACAAAGCAAAAACCCGAAAATAAACATAGCCCGAAGCGCAATTCTTATCCACCGTTTCATTGTTTCACCTCCAACACCTAGGAACATAAATATGCGCAATATCATACCAGCCGCCCTCGGTTTTAAATTTTGCCGCCCATACGTCTATTTTTACCTCGCTGTCGTCAAGGTTTTCGCACTCAGACCTTATTGCTTCATATACCCCGTTATCGCGCAGGTCTTTAAGTATTCGCGGCGCGACTGCAATAAAATCGATGTATTCGGTTTGGTCTTCTTCTGCGCGTATGGGATAATTTTTTGCATTTCGTCCATTTACAATAAGACGCGCGTTCCCAAATCTCTCACTCAATTTCATTATATTCTTCCTCCCCTCGTTCCCTCGTTCCCTCGTGCTCAAAGGTGCGAAAATCAATCACGGCAATCTCTATTAAGTTGCTGCAAACAAGACCAAAATCGTAAAACCCGCGTGCAGGGACTTGAACAAGATAGACATCCCCATCCCCATCAAGTTCCACTACAAAGCGATTACCTGTTTTCAACGCCTTTCTTGTGGCATTGGATATTGCCTTTTCAATTTCTTCGTGCTTGTCCTCAATAAGTTTATTCCAATATATCATTGTTTGTACCGCCCGAGTCTGTGTTCCTTTCGTAAAATTTTAGTCAATAGGCAAATCGTCGGGATCACCTAAATCAACATCAAGAAGTTCTGACATTTCCGACAAGCTCAATTCGCCGAACTTGTCTTTAAGAAATTTCTTCGCGCATTCCTCACAAAGTTCCATTCCCGAAATGACATATTCCGCTTCGCTTTTCTCACAATCATCGCAGATAAATTCCTCAAAAACGTAGGAAAAATCGCAGAGGTCTGCCGCCTCGCTGTCGCACCCTCGCACAAACCGTTGCGGGCAATCGCCACATATACACTTGTATTTCCTCACTTTTTCCCTCCATAATTTTTCCGAAGAATTCGCTCCATTATCTCGTCAACGTCAAAGCTGGAATTGTCTTTCGAGGGCTTGTGTACACCATCTTCCAGCATCCATTTGCGGATATGCGCATACTTGTTGCGGTTGACTCTTTTCTTACCCTCGCTCCAAGTGCGAAAGCGTTCTTCATAGTCAGCCACATTCCTTTCGCCGAACTCCTCAACCAAATTTTCTCTTGTTGGCGGGGGCGTGGCGGCGACAGCCGCCGCTGCTTCAGCAGTAATATTTATTTTACTTTCCTTTTCTTTTAGGTGGTTTTCGTGCGAAAAACTACCCGTTTTTTCGCTAAAATCGCCCTCATTTTCGGGAAAAAGGCGCACTTGGTCTGACCCTGCCTGCTCCGTTTTTTCAAGAAGCCAGAGTCTATCATCAACACAGAGTTCGCGTTTCGCTCTTTTACGCGCCTCTTGATATCTGCGTTGAATCGATACCGAGGATAATACGGTGACCTCCGCAAAAAGGGCTTTATCGAACAGTCCAATCTTGCAGCTGTATGTGATTATCTCTCGTACTTTGTTGACAGATACACCCGAATCCGCCGCCAAACAGCTGATAAAAATATCATCTGCTTGAACGTAATACCCTTTCTCGTATATGATACACAATATACGCAGGTAAGTCACAATGCCTGTACTGCCAAAATGCGCTTGCAGGCTGCGGATTTTTACATCGCCGAAAAAGTTGACGTCCAAAGGAAAGTAGCCCAAGCCCTCAATTTTGGGTCTTGCCATAGCTGCCTCCTGTATATCTGTTTTTGGCGGTTCTGCGGTTGCCCAAACACAAGCTGTTTGCATAGCCTTGACCTCTTGTGTCGGGACGGCTCTCCACTCGCATTAGAGCCACGGTTTAAATCAACCGACGGGGCAAGTCGGTGTCCTCCCAATGGGCTGAATGGCTTAACCCCTGGAACAAACGGCAGTCAGTGTCCTCCCGCAGCTCCTGCGAATAGCGCAAAATACTGCGAGCTGATTAAGCGTGCCGCGAAGATAAGCGGCGGTCGGTGTCCTCTTAATAGCCGTTGTGCGTGCAACCACACTATAAGCTGAATGGCTCGCCGCTTTTGAGGCTTACCTTAAAAAGGATAGCCTAGGTCATCGTCGGGAACGGTAGCTGCCGCCTGAGGATTTGCCGTGTTTGTGGCGGTTTGCGGCGTTCCGTAATTTCCATTCGGGTTCCCGTTGCTTTCGGCTTTCTTCTCGCCCGTAAATTTCACCGATGTAGCAAGGATTTCAACCCAAGTTGTTGGATTACCGTTTTTGTCGGTATATTGCCGCGTCTGGAGTTCTCCCTCAACAAGTATCATTCTTCCTTTGCCGAAGTAATTTTTTACAAACTCCGCTGTTTGCCGCCACGCGACAACGTTGAAAAAGTCCGTTTTCTTTTCCTCGCCTGCCTTTTGGTACGGTCTGTCTACCGCAAGTCGAAACGAGCATACTGTAAGACCTTGCGGAGTTGTTTTTAACTCAAGGTCGTTTACAATCCTGCCCATAAGAATTACTCGATTATACACTGTTTGCCATCCTCTCTCCCGCTTGCACGGGTTCGCCTATCGTTTCTTCCAAAGGCGGTAAGTCGCCGTTTCCCGTTTCTTCTGTGGGTTTAATTTCGCTCAGTTCTGCGGGAATTTCATTGTCGGTCTGGTCTGTCGGAGCGGCAGCGGAAAACGCCTCGGACGAAAAAGCGGAGTTCATCTCAACGCTCATTACACCGTAATGTGAAAGCAAATTGCGAAGAACTGTTTTAATTGCCATTTCGTCAAAATTCGTCTTCCAAATCGCGCCGTTAAAATTCTTGCTGTATCTCTGGGCGTGCGCTGTCACACGCTCCTTATCCCAGTAAAAGGTTTTCTTGAAGCCCGTTATGGTTTCGATATAAGCAAAGTAACCCACGACTTTATCGGAGGTCTTTTCGCCCGAAATGTCAATCTCGCCCGTCAGCTTGTCCACGCTTTTAAGCTCGCCCTCGTATACCTTGTCGGCGTTTATGTACTTGTATGCGCCCGTGCGCATTGCAAGCTGTATATAGCCCTTATATCCGATTTGAAATTGCGGCTGCATAACGCCGTGATTGCGGAACGGGATTATATACGAAAACCCGAGCTGCTTTTCTATGGGAAGTTTAAGAGCAGCTCCTTTCAATGCCTCCTTAAGTACGAGTTTCGGATCGCACTGCTGGAGAGTGCCGTCCGCCTGAAACACGTTCATTATGGAGGTCGCAAACGCGCCGCTGTTCTCCTTTAACGTGGATTTAAGCTGTTCCTGAATGGTGGCGTTGTTAAGCAAAGTGTTCAACACCGCGGCGGGCGTTTTGGGTGCTTTGCTCTTTACCTGTTGAGCTTGCTCCTGCGTTGCCGCCGCAATCATTCCGTTTGTGTTCGTGGTACTGTTTGCCATGGTTTATCCTTCCTTTCTCTTTTTCAAGCGAAAAACGCGAGATGTACTCGGTTTCGCCAGCTTGTTATAAATCTCGGGGTACTGTTCTTTAAGTTCTTTTGCCGAAACACTTACCCGAGTTTGATTGCAATAGCTGATTTCGTAATTACCCGACATTCCGAGCTGAAGTTCGCCAAGCCCTGCAATTATTTCTTGCTTGCACTCATCACGGTCCTTTTCAAGCTCCTTGATTTTGCCCGAAAGCTCCTCAAATTGCTTTATTCTGTCCTCATAGTCAAACATCATCTGCACTTCGTTCGTTTCCGAACGCGGCAGAGCGCTCAACGTGCGAAGTGCGCTGTCGCTGCCGTCGGGGTCGGGGCGAACATCGGGGACAATGTTTTCTTCCCAGAACTTTTTTTCAGCGCTCAACAGCGACTTGCATTCTTCCTCGTCGCGGTTGATTTCGAACCAATAAAAAGCCCTGCCCATAACCAGAACCGCAAGATACATCTTGTCGTAGCCCATAACGTTCATATAGTGAACGCACTGAACATAGTAATAAGAGGGAATAACTCCGTTCTCGAAATCGCTCCGCGACATAGCCGATGTGGTTTTACATTCCAAACCTGCGTTTTCTCCGACGATCTCCCTGTCCACGTCTGCGATAATAAACGGAAATTCTGCGTTCGCGAACATTGCGTTTCGGCGTTTTACCTGTTTGCCCGAAGCCTCGCAAAAACGCTTTGCAACGTATTCTTCAAGGTCTCGCCCTATTCGCATAGCCTCATTATCTTCTTGCTCATCAATCCGTCCTGTTTTGTCTGCCCAAAGCTCGATTTGCGACTTGTACGGGTTTAATCCGATAACCGCCGCAGCGTCCGAGCCACCTATACCTTTTTTGCGGTATTTAAGCCACTCCTCGCGTGACAGCCCAGCCGTTTTAACGATAATCTTCGGTTTCACTTTGCTCTCGTCCTTTCGCGTATTTTCGCACTGTGTTAATGCTCACCTCGGCTTGTTCTGCGATTTTCCGAATGCTCAATCCGTCCATTTTCAAGCTTTTCAGTTTTTGGACATCATCTTCGGAAAGCGCGTTCCCGCGTCTGTTGACGTTTACTACCCCCGCTTGTTGCAGCCGATAAGCGACCGCCGACGCGCTAAGATATACCAGCAAGCCTATTTTATCCCGTCCCAAACCCTCGGTGTGAAGCTGGATAATTCTTGCCGTCAACGGGTCGTCGGGAGGCATTCTGCCTCTGCCCACTCAAATCACCGTCCTTTATCAGCTTTCATTTTCCCGTTTCCTTTCTCTTTGTGGTTTATTCCATTACACTTTGCCCGCACTTGTGACAGCGCAGCGAGATATGCCCGTTTAACATCTTGTAAACCGTAGCCGCGCCCGTGCAAAGGGGGCATTTGAACGTTAAGACCTTGCCCCTGCCGAGGTCTTTCGCCGCGTCCGCTCCTGCCGAAATAAACGTTGTGATTTTGCGGAAACTCTCCGTTTCCTCGCGCAACATATTCACGCTTTCACCTCCCCAAAAATTTCATCAAGCGTCCCGCCCAGGACCTCGCAGATTTTAACCGCGCAGCCTACGGGACATTCGTTCGGCTCTCTTTCGTACTTATAGTACGTTTGAGAACAAACCGAAATCAGCTCTGCCATTTCGTCAGCGGATATTCCACGCGCTTTCCGCAATTTCCGCAGCTTGTTAATTTTCTGCTTGCCCATTCCTTTCACGCGCCCCTTTCCCTCTCTGTAAAATACAATGACATTTCCTTTCCGAGGGTGATAAGTAGGGATTGTTCCCACTCCTTTTTTTCGCTCGGTGACATATTATCAAGGCGTTTGCGCACTCCCCCGCGTTCGGTTTCGGAGGGGCTTGCCTTTGAGCCGTCCTCAAAAACCCTTGTGCCGTCGGGAAGGACTTCCTTTACTTCCATAAGCCGCTTAATGCTCCCGTCGGGGTTAAAGAACTTCTCCCGCATTTCCTTTTTCATAAAATCACCTCGGTCTATTGTATTCTGTCACTGCTCGTTGATATCCAGCACCAAGCGTATTTTCCGAGCGACCAACTCGCTGATACCCTTGTACTTACTCATCTGACTTTGCCTTTTGTAGTATTTTAAGTACCATAGAAATCGCCGCAAGTATTGCTGCCCGAACCACGAGAAAGTTCACAACCGTGAATATAATCATTCCAACGATGAACTCCTGAATTGTCATATGTACCTCCTGTCTGGTCAAATTCCACTTAAAGCGTGAAGTTAGCGGCTAAAAAAAATTTCATCGCAAGGAACATTAAATGCCTCAGCCAATTTTTTAGCCTGTGCCACTGTCATTTTGTCAGGATTATCCTCATAGCTGATATAAGTGGACTTTGACACAGAAATAATTTTTCGTGCTTCTTCTATTGTCATTCCCGCAAGAAGCCTAGCCTGTTTCAGCGTGGGTTTAATCTCCATTACTGCATCCTCCATGTGTATATCTAATGATAGTTCTATCGCGTTCAATATTTTGGTTTAATTCGCTTGACAAATAGTCCAAAATATTGTAAAATAGTGGCGGCAGGAAGGAGGTGATTTGTTTGGCGAACAAAAAACAAACAAGCAAAAAGGTTGCTTCTTTAGCCTCAAAGGCTCTGTCTGATAAGCGCTCAAGCCCTAGGACAAAAAGTATAGCTGGAAGCGCTTTGTCTCAGACAAGGACAAGTAAGAAGTAACCCCACCGCCAGCGAGGGTGGAAGATTTCACCCTCGCATTTCCTGCCTGTTAACTCCACTGTTACGCTGAGTACTATTTGTGTTCGTTGCAATTAAAAAAAATTTCTTGAACTGTTTTTCCGAAATAGTTGGCAATGCGCACTTTTACTTCATCACGGGGTACGCGTTCATTACGCTCGTACATAGCCAAAGAAGATTTTGTAATATTTAGCCTTTTTGCCATTTCTTCCTGTGTTATGTTACCACGCAGTTCACGAAGAATTTCACCGAACGGCATTTTTACCACCTCTTTCCAATTCTGCCTCAAAAGCCGAGCACGTTTAGTGCTTAATTATATTGTACACTATTTGTGCTTATATGTCAAGAGAAATTCTTTGAAAATTTGCATAAAATTTTCGCACACTATTTGTGAACTTTGTACATTGATTTTTGTACACGGAAAGTGTACAATATAATAAAGAGAGGTGATATATATGTCTAAATTTCATTTGCGTTTACGCGAGTTACGAAATTCACGTAAAATGTCACAACAAGAACTTGCCAACTCGTTGGGAATTTCCAAAAGTAGCGTAAATATGTACGAACGCGGCGAACGAGAACCAAGTCTTGACACTTTAGAAATAATAGCCGATTTTTTTAATGTTGATATGGATTATCTTATGGGGAAAACCTCGGAGATAAAAACATTTCAAGTTTTCAACAATGAAAATGTTGAAAAATCCAATATTTCATATATATACCCAAAGAATGAAGTTTATAGTATACCCCTGTTTGAGAGTGTTTCGGCGGGGTTTGGTGCATACGCTGACAGCGAGGTGCTGGAATATATTCCCATTGTTCTTTCAAATCCGCACGACGCACAAAACACCATTGCTATTAAGGTCAAAGGCGACAGTATGTACCCGCTTATAATGGATGGTGACTGTGTTATAGTTAGAAAACAGGATACGGTCGTTTCGGGAACAATCGGGGTTGTACTTCTTGATGATAATGAAGCACTTGTAAAGCGCATAGTTTTTGATAAAAATTGGATGGAATTGCAGTCTGTAAACCCCCAATATGCCCCAAAAAGGTTTGAGAATGACGAACTTGATCATATACGCATAGTGGGAAAGGTTATTAAAATAGACAGAGAACTGTAAAAATGAGGTGAATTATTATGAAAGTAGCAGCTTGCTATATTCGTGTGTCGACAGACGACCAACTCGAATACTCCCCCGACAGCCAGCTTGAGAAAATCCGCGAATATGCCTCTCGGAATGACTATATTCTTCTTGATGATAACATTTTCATCGAAGATGAGGGTGTAAGCGGACGAAAAGCGTCCAAACGTCACGAATTTCAGCGCATGATTAACATGGCAAAATCCAAGCCGAAACCGTTTGATGTTATTATAGTTTGGAAATTTTCACGTTTTGCCCGAAATCGTGAGGACAGTATCGTCTACAAGTCAATGCTTAGAAAACAACTAGGTATTGAGGTAGTTTCCGTAAGCGAGAACATTGGCGACGACAAAATGTCGGTAATTACCGAGGCGATTATAGAGGCTATGGACGAGTACTATTCCATAAACCTCGGCGAGGAAGTGAAGCGCGGAATGACCGAACGCGCCAAACGCGGAGAGTGGAATTCAATTGCGCCTTTCGGCTATAGGCTTGTAGACGGTAAACTTGAAATCGTTCCCGAACAAGCCGAAATAATTAAAGATGTATTTACAAAATATGTAAACGGGTGGGGGCAAAAGAGGATTGCAGTTTGGCTGAACTCTATCGGCGTGAAATCAAACCGCGGGGGGCTAATAGAAAACCGAACAATCGACTACTGGATAAACAATCCCTGCTATATAGGATATACTAGGTGGACACCGACAGGCAGAACGAGTCGAAATTTTAACAATCCCGACAGCCTTGTTGTCAAGGGGCAACACGAACCGATTATTTCACCCGAATTATGGGAAAGGGCACAAAAGCGTTATCACGAAATCAAAAGTAAGTATGTAAAGAATAGGCAAGACGCGAACGGCTCTGCATTCTCGTTGTCAGGAATTATACGGTGTGATAATTGCGGAGCTACTCTCACCAGAACCAACAAAGCAACAATATATATGCAGTGCAGCAATTATAATCGCGGTACTTGTACCGTATCGCATTTTGCCAAAGTTAATGAAATAGAACTATTATTGTATTCAACAATCAAGTCGGATTTAGAAAGCGGCAAATTCAAGCTGGAACGCGCCCAAACAGCCCCAGAAAGTAAAAGTAATAAAACTGCCCTATACACTCAAATTGAGCGAATAGAGGGCAAATTAGAGCGAATACGGCAAGCATACGAAAACGGCATAGATACTATAGAAGAATACAAGGCAAACAAGCAGCGCGTGACCGCCGAACTTGCTGAACTCAAAAAGCACGCCGCCGAAGTGGGCGAAAATCAAAACATGAACGAACCCACCCCCTCCGAAAGGAGCATTTTCGCAAAGAAGTATCTTGATGTGCTTGACTATCTTATTGACACCGAAACATCGAACGAGGATAAAAACCGCCTCTTGAAAGAATTTGTTAAATCTGCAACATATAACAAAGCCGAAAAGAAACTTTCGGTTATTTATTTGTTGTAAATTTATATATCTTTTTGGAGTACAGACCGCCGTATTGACTTAAAATAATACCCGCAAGCTTGGGGTTTCTGTTCTTGATGCAGACGGGTATCTGGGTTCTTTTCTCGAATATAAACATAATTTCACCTCGTTTCGTCAATCAGCTCTTAGGCGGGAAATTGCCGTCAAGCCAGTCCCATGTGCCGTCTTTGCCCGCAGAATGCGCGGTAAGCGGGTAAAAGCTCTCCTCAAACGCCGCCTTGCACGCCTTTGACTGGCGGACTGCCTCGCGGAACATCTCAACGGCTTTCATATCGTCGGGGTGAGTGTCGAGATAGAGCTTTAAATCCTGCGCAAAGAAATCCGCTTCCATAATCGCCCGCATAAGCTCCTCGCAGGACGCGTCGGAGCGGTCGTTGGCGTTCTGACGGGCAGACTGCGTGAAATTCCCGTTTTGATACGCGCGGTGGCTTGCATTGTTCATATTGCTCATATTATTGGCATTTGAGAAATTATTTCCCATTGTAAAGCCCCCTCTCGTATTCGTCGATGGTAATGTTAAGCTCGGGGAAAATCGTTCCCGCTTTCAACGCCTTGTTGGGTGAATAAACCTTATCCATACGCTGAAACGGAACATAGGAATATCCCACGCGCTTATATGTTCTCGATGTATCCATAAAATCTTCCTTTCAATGAATTACTTTTAAGAACAGCATACGCTGCTTTTAAATTGTATGTAATTAAAATAATTTGGTGACGGTAAAAGCCTTTACGACTTCTATTCGCGGACTTGCCCAAATATAATTGTACAAGCAACAAATCTGCGAAGGAGAAAATTTATGGCTGCTGAAAAAAGATATATAAAAAACACCGCGATTTTGTTCGCGTCAATGGCGATAACAAAGATTATCGGCGCGCTTTTTAAAATTCCGCTTGCAAATTTGCTGGGCGGCACGGGAATGGGATATTTTTCCACGGCATACGGGCTGTATTCGCCGATTTTCGCCCTGACAGCCGCGGGAGTTCCCACGGTGATTATGAGAACCACCGCCCGCTGCGCCGCTGTCGGGAACGTACAGCATGCCGCCGCGGTGAGAAAATACGCGCTTATTCTGTTTACGGCGGTGGGAATTCTCGGCACAGCGGCAGTCGCGGCGTTTGCAAAGCCGTTCGCGGAACACATAGCCTGCTCCCCGAAAAGCACTCTCGCCATTATCTGCATCTCCCCCGCCGTGACGCTCTGCTGTACCGCTTCGGTTCTCAGAGGTTACCGCGAGGGGTTGTCGGACGTTTTGCCGTCTGCGGCGGCGTCTGTCGCGGAAGCGGTCTCAAGGGCGGTTTTCGGGCTGGGAATATCCTATGCGGTGATATTTTTCGCAAAATCGGCGTTTTTGAGCGGGAAAAGCGTTTTCGGGGAAAATGTTTCCACGATAGAGCAGGCTTACAACGCCGCCCTGCCTTACGCTGCGGCGGGGGCAATTTTCGCGGTAAGCATAAGCGAGCTTTGCGGGCTTGTGTCGCTTGTGATAAGCGAAAAGAAATTCAGACCGCGAGACCCGCTGCCGCCGCGCTGTTCCTACTGCGCGGGGAAAATCTGCACCCAGCTTGTGCGGGAAACCGCTCCGATAGCGGCTTCCGCTCTGGTTATGAACTGCGTGTCGTTTGTAGACCTTTTGACTGTTACAAAAACGCTTAGTCTGTCGGCGGCGCAAAATCCCGAATTTTATTTACAGAAATTCGGAAATATTCTCGGCGAATGCGGCGGAATAGAGGGGCTGCCGAACTTTATTTACGGAAGCTATACGGGAATTGCAATGTCGCTGTTTATGCTTATACCGTCGTTTGCGGGAATGACCGAAAAAACAGCCGCTCCCGAGATTGCCGCGGCATGGGAACGAAAGGACTATCCCGCGCTTGCGTCAAAAATAAATATGCTTATGCGAGCGGGCGCGCTTATCGCGTGTCCCGGGTGCTTCGGCGCGGCGGCTCTCGCAAAGCCCGTTATGCTGCTGCTTTACGGGTCGCGCGCGGCGGAGGTGTCGGTGTGCCTTGCGCCGTTTGTGATTTTGTGCTTCTGCGGGATATTTATGGTAATTTCTTCCGCTATGTTCGGGATTTTTCAGTCGGTAAACAAGGCGCATATACCGCTGCTGCTTATGACGGGGTCGGTTGTGATAAAATTCGTGCTGAACCCTGTTCTTGTGTCAATACCGGAGCTGAACATTTCGGGCGCGCCTCTGGCGGGAGCTGTCGGATACATTTTTATGACAATTACGGGCTTTGCGGCGTTGAAAAAATATCTCCCCGTGAAAATCGGAGTTGTAAGGGCGGTTTTTCCTCCGCTGATTTGCGGAGCGGCTTGCGGAATTGCTGCCAAAATCGCTTATTCGCTTTTGCAGGATAAAGTAAGTCTGCTGTTAAGCGTGATGTTTTCAACTGTTACGGGTGCTTTTGTTTATCTATTTTTACTAATTTTGACAGGGAATTTTCGTACAATTGGTATAATAAAACGCAAAAGAGAAAAAAAGTTCAAAAAACCCCTTGCAAAATGATGAAAAATAGGTTAATATAAAAGAGCAGTGTTTATTTTGGAGGGTTGCAGATGGATTTCGAGTTTAAGGAACGCTATGATATTTGCGACCTGCTTGAAATAATTAAAATTCTGCGGTCGGAAAACGGCTGCCCGTGGGATAAGATCCAGACCCACGAGTCTATCCGCACGGATCTTATCGAGGAAACCTACGAGGTCTGCGAGGGGATTGACAAAAACAGTCCCGAGATACTTCGCGAGGAGCTGGGGGATCTGCTGCTGCAGGTGGTGTTCCACGCGCAGATTGAAACCGAACAGGGCAATTTCGATTTTTCCGATGTGACAAATGATATTTGTCAAAAACTGGTATATCGTCATCCGCATGTTTTCGGCGATGTAAAAGCGGGAAACGAGGACGAGGCTTTAAAAAACTGGAACGCGAGAAAAATGGCGTCCAAGAACCAGGAGACCTGCTCGGATACGCTTGAAAGCGTGCCGAAGACCTTCCCCGCTCTGCTAAGGGGCGAAAAGGTGTGCAAGCGCATTTCAAACGGGGTGGGTTCGGATAAGGCGGAAATTCCCACAAACAGCGCGGATTTGTGCATTGACAAAATCAAGAGCGGTCTTGACAGGCTTTCGGCGGATACGGACGGCGCGGCGGCAAATTTTGCGCAAAATCAACAGATACTCGGGGATTTATTGCTCTGTTTTTGTAATTTAAACAGAATTTTGAAGGTTGACGCAGAAAAAGCCTTGACATATTCGATAAATCGCGCTATAATGGAATTCAGAGCATTTGAAAACGAGGTGCTAAACGAGGGCGGGTCTGCGGACAGGCTTTCGGACAAGCAGGCAAGCCGTCTGGCGGATATTGTTTTTAACGGTCTTTGACCGTTATTATAGATTTTTTTGGAGGTTTTAACAACATGACAAAAGCAGAACTTATTGCGGCAGTTGCGGAAAAAACCGAGCTTACTAAGGCTCAGTCCGAGAAAGCGGTAAAGGCTACTATCGAGGCTATCACCGAGACTCTAGCAAAGGGCGATTCTATCCAGCTCGTAGGCTTCGGTACTTTCGAGGTTCGCGATCGCGCTGCGAGAACCGGTATCA